>NZGY01000023.1 GCA_002689605.1 Filomicrobium sp. | reverse complement strand
CCGCATGATTGAACGTGACGGCGAGCGACTTACGCCCCGCCAATGCCTCGCCGGCGCCATGAGTTAGCAGGGAAAACTACATCAGAGCCAAACAGAGCCAAAACAATCCGTTCGTTATTGTAGGCCGGAAGGAAGGTGCATATCTCGTCAATCTCTCGAAACCTTGGCGCTTGGTTTGCGCTACGGCCAAGCTCGATGGTGTTCGAATCCATGATCTCAGGCATTCATTCGCCGGCATCGCTGCAGCAGAAGGCGCTTCCCTTCACCTCATTGGAAAACTGCTCAGGCACTCACAGCCAGCCACAACCGCCCAGTACGCTCATCTCACCGATGAGGCTCTGGACCAGATGACGGGCAGAATCGGCCAATCAATATCCACTGCCTCAACCGAGAACAGCGGCTAAACCTTCACAAAACGAACATTGATAAGGGGCGCCGCTGTTGCGGCAAAAATAACACCCGCCATCCGATCATTCGACTGCTGTCAATGACGAAAAGTCCACGAAGCGGTCGTTAGGATCATCGATGCAATGCATCAGTCGCACGCATTGTTCAAGCTCGCTTGAGAAACGGATGAGTCTCAATCCAGTGGTTGGCGATGTCGATACGGCGTGTGACCCAGACATCTGATTTCTTGATCACGTGATCGAGAAAACGCTTGAGGCCCATTGCCCGCGCCGGGTGTCCGATTAGTCGTGGATGAAGCCCGACAGACATCATCTTAGGCTGTGTCGCACCTTCATAGTAGAGCATGTCAAATGCGTCCCGGATAAACGAAAACCAGTCGTCGGATGTGCCCATCCATCCAGCATATTTGCCATCGTTGTTGGTGAGCGAATACGGAACGACTAGATGCGCTTTCCCGTTGACGGTCTTCCAAAATGGCAGTTCGTCACCATAGTAATCGCTGTCGTAGAGAAAACCGCCATGCTCGGCGACAAGGCGTCGGGTGTTTAAGCTCGGACCGTATCGACAGTACCAGCCAAGCGGGCGCTGCCCTGTTGTCTCCGTTAGGGATTTTACGGCTTTGGCGATCTGCTCACGCTCTTCGGCCTCGCTCATCTCGTAGTGCTTAACCCATCTGTAGCCATGTGAACAAACATCATATGTGCTCTCGCGGATGGCCTCTGCGATCAGTGGATTTCGTTCTAGCGCAAGTGCACAGGCGAACATTGTTACCGGCAGGTCGCGCTCCTGGAACAATCGTAGCAGCCGCCAGAACCCGACTCTGCTACCGTACTCGAACATTCCCTCACCCGCCAGATCGCGGCCCTCAAGGCCCTGCTGCCGTCCGAACGCCTCGGTGTGCTGAACCTCCGTGTATCCCTCGCCATCCTGTATCGACGGCTCAGAGCCTTCTTCGACGTTGATGACGAAATTCAACGCAAGTCGCGCCCCATTGGGCCACTTCGGATCGGGTGGTGTTGGCCCGTAACCAATCAGGTCGCGATCGTATGTCTCTGCCATAGGCTATTCACCTTGTTGTTTTCATTACCGATCTTACAACCCCAACTCTCCATAGGATAGTAAGCTTGAATGTCGGTATTTTGAGCATTTGAAATTCAAGAGCACAAATTTGATGCACGCGTCGCCCGGCACAAAATTCTATGATCCCAAAGTTGAGAATAACACCATGATCATCTCAGTTGCTCGTTCAGCAAATGAGTATCGTGCAGTCTGAACATGGAGTTTGATGAGACGTCACCTTGCAGACATGGCGGTCTCCGTTTTCGCACTGGTTGTAAGCGCTGCTATGATGACCGCACTGCCGGTTGACGTTCCCGGTGCGGGATTCACATCGCTGGGCGATATGTCTTCACCCGCATTCTTCCCCGCTCTTGCAGCCATTCTCGTTAGCCTGAGCGCTATAGCACTCCTCGTCAGGAGTCTGGCCGAAGCCCGACTCGGTCTCAACGACATCCCATCTGGGTCAGATAGCGATCTAGTAAATGGCTCCCGACGCCACTTCGACTATAGCGATCTCAAGGGTCCAGCCCTCATGTTGGCGGCGTGTATTGCCTACATCCCGCTCATCCACACGCTTGGAATGATTACCGCATCCGGGTTGGTGATTGTGATACTGCCTTCTCTTTTCGGTTATCGCGATTGGCGTTGGATTGCCGTTGTTGCCGTCTCAGTGCCTATCGCCGTCTACGTCTTGTTCGAGCGAACATTAAAGGTCTTGTTCCCGCACGGGGCAATCTTCTGATGGAGGTCTTCTCAAACCTAGCGTACGGCTTCGCCCTTGTCGCAAGTTGGCAGAGCTTGACCGCTGCACTTATTGGTCTTGCAGCCGGCATTGTCATTGGGGCGTTGCCAGGCCTAACGGCGACGATGGCGGTTGCTGTTCTCGCGCCATTCACGTTTTTCATGGAGTCGATCATTGGCATCCCGTTTCTGCTCGGGATTTATAAGGGTGCGATATATGGCGGCTCTATCCCCGCCATAACAATAAACACCCCTGGCACCGCTGCAGCTGCGGCAACCGCTCTGGACGGCAACGCGTTGTCACGGAAAGGCAAGGGCCGCCTGGCTCTGGAAGTCAGCCTGATTGCCTCGGTGATCGCAGATCTGATAGCAACTCTTGCTTTGATCTTTGTCGCAGCCCCCCTCGCCGCCGTTGCAATCAAATTTGGCTCGCCAGATTTCACGATGCTCTACCTTTTCGCGCTCACAATGATTGCAGGCGTCAGCGGAAACTCCATAGCTAAGGGCACCATCAGTGTTGGACTCGGCATCCTTATCGCTTGTGTCGGACTTGATCCCGTATCCGGCTATCAACGGCTTACGTTTGGTAGCGTTGATCTGCTCGGCGGCATATCGCTGGTGCCACTACTCATAGGCATGTTCGCACTTTCAGAGATCTTCATTCAGGCCGAACGTGCGGCGAGTTCTCGCGCAACCGCTGCTGCGAGTCATCCCGACGGCGGCGGCGTCACCTTCACGACCATTCGCCGCTTGATGCCAACTATTCTCCGCTCAACCGGTATTGGTACGCTTCTGGGAGCCCTTCCTGGCCTGGGTGCTGAGATTTCGTGCTGGGTCTCATATGGCATAGCAGCCAAGCGGTCGAAGGAACCGAAAGAGTTTGGCAAAGGTTCGCTCGAAGGCGTTGCGGCTGCAGAAGCTGGCAATAACGCCGTTTGCCCCGCAGCACTGATCCCAATGATGGTGTTCGGCATTCCAGGTGACACAATTACAGCGGTGCTGCTCGGCGCTTTCATGGCGCAGGGCCTTTTACCCGGCCCACTCCTTTTTCAGCAGCACGGCCCGGTTTTGTATGGCTTCTTTGCCATCCTGCTGGTCACAAACATCATGCTGCTCGTGTTCGGGTTCGGCGCAATACGCTATCTGCGCCACATCACGCGCATTCCACCGGGTCTTCTTTACCCAGCTGTCACAGTCCTTTGTTTCGCCGGCGCATTTGCCGTTAACAACGCGGTCTTTGACTGGGTGATCATGGTCGCAGGTGGCGCAGCTGGATACGTGATGCGTAAGACTGACGTACCGATCCCACCACTCGTGATCGCGATGCTGCTGGCACCCGGCCTCGAGAATAACATTCGTCAATCTCTCTCCCTTTCGGACGGCAGCTACGCTGTGTTCGTGCAAAGCCCGATCGCCGCCGTATTGCTGTTCGTTACCCTGGTCGTCTTCACATTCTTCGTGTGGCGATCTTTGAATCCCTCCCCCGTCCTGTCGCAATCTCTGAAAGGACAACCTAAATGATGCGATCAATTCACAAACTTTTGCTGGGTACGGCAGTCGCTACCGCACTGTCGACGGCCACCGCGCTTGCTGATTTTCCTGACAAGCCGATCACCTTCGTAACACCGTATCCACCGGGAGGCTCGCATTCCTTGCATGCCGGCGTTATCACGACCGTTGCCGAGCCGTACTTCGGCCAACCGATGATCTCCGTTATCCGCAAAGGTGGCGGCGGCGTTGTCGGCGCTGCCGGCGTCCTTAAGTCGAAGGCTGACGGTTACGCTTTGCTGTTTGGCGACCCGACAATCAATTCGCTACGTCCCCAGGTGGAGAAACTTCCCTATACGACCGACGACTTTAAGGCAGTTGCTCGAATAAATTATTCGCCGGCCGTCTTCGTGGCACGGGCTGACGCACCGTTCTCTGATCTAAAGAGCATGGTCGCCTACGCGAAAGAGAACCCAGACAAACTAGTTTACTCAAACGACAACAAGAACGGCTTCACTTACACAGTGTTTGAAATGCTCAAGTTCAAAACCGGTACGAAGATGAAAGGCATCATCTATGGTGGCGGCGGGCCAGCTGTAGCGAAAGTGCTTGGTGGTGAGACTATGGCCTACGCCGGAGCACCGTCCGTGGTCGGCGAGCATATCAAGTCGGGCAAGCTAAAGGGCATCTGCACGACGGATTTCGAACCCTGGCCTTCCCTGAAAGATGTACCCTCCTGCAAATCCCTTGGGGCTGACCTCATATTCCATTTCTGGCGCGGAGTTGTGGTTCCCAAAGCAACGCCAGAGAAGGTCGTCGCGAGGCTTTCAGAGGGTTTCGAAAAGCTTGTAAAAGACAAAGGCTTTCTCCGTTTGATTGGCAAGATCGATTCACGCGTTGATTTTCTCGGCTACAAGGAATTCGACAAGCTTTTGAAGAAGGAGCAGAGCGACCTCAAAGCACTGTATGAGTCACTGAAATAACGCCCGTTCATGCGTGCATGAATCGGAGGCCGCCGACCAATGCTCGGCGGTCTCCATGCTGGTAGACAGGGGTGCGACCGTATGGATTCAGAACTAACGATCGTCGGTGGGCGAGTGCTCGGCGAGACGCTGGATACATCACATCAGCAGGATATTTTTGTGGTCGATGGCGTGATCGACGCCATTGCTGACGCGGGAGAACGGCCACCCGTAGGAGTGGTCATCGACGCGCGCAATCAGGTTGTGACGCCGGGCCTTATTAACAGTCATCATCACAGCCACGAGCACTATCACAAGGGCCGGTACGACCGTGTCCCACTCGAGCTTTGGATGAACTATGTCCGCCCTTTAACGGACTTTCCGATCACACCACGCCAGGTTTACGTGCGTACGCTCATCGGCGCTATACAGGCGCTAAAGTCTGGCACAACGACGATCGTGGATGATCTTAACGCTGGCCCTAAACTAGACCCGGCACTGATTGAGGCGTCCTTGCAGGCCTACCGGGACATTGGCATACGTGCGATGGTCGGCGTGACGCTGTTCGACAAACCGTTTTTCCGTGCGATGCCGTTTGTTGAGGAAGAGTTTCCAGCGGAACTTTTGGCCAAGCTGAACGCTGTGCCCACCACGCCAGCCTCACAGATACTGGACTTTGTCTCGTCGCTTGCCGTCTCACATCATCCATCCTCAGCACGCGTTGCTGCCCTTCTTGCGCCCTCCGCACCACAACGCTGTACTGATGATTTTCTGCGCGCCGTACGCCGAACTGCAGACGACCTCGACCTGCCAGTCATCATCCACGTTCAGGAAACACGCTTGCAAGCAGTCAGCGGCGAACTGTTCTACGGCAAGTCCATGTATCAACATCTCGGTGACATTGGATTTCTCAAACCAAAGACGCAGCTTATTCATGCCGTTCGGGCAACGCCAAACGATATGCAATTACTTGCAACGGCAGGCGCCAGCGTTCAACACAATCCAAATAGCAACATGAAGCTCGGCTCTGGACTAATGCCGATGCGCGCCTTCCTCGATGCTGGCGTCAACGTCAGTCTCGGCACAGATGGGTGCGGATCAATTGAGACAGTTGATATGTTGCGCACCGTTTCTTCGACGGCACTGGTCCAGAAGCTTCGCGGTGGCGACCACACGAAATGGATTGGTGCAACCGACGCATGGCACGCAGGAACGATAGGTGGCGCAATAGCGCTCGGAATGGAAGGGCGCCTTGGAGAGATCTCTGTCGGCGCAAGTGCCGACCTTTGTTGCTACCGCCTTGATACCGCTGCGATGACACCGCTCAATAATCCACTACAGCAGATCGTTTACGGCGAAACTGGTTCAAGCCTAGATACCATTATCGTGGATGGGAAAGTCGTTATGGAGTCGGGTAATCTGATCGGTATTGATGAACTCGGTATCTTGCGCGAGGCGCACGCAGCCCACACTGAACTTGAACCTTTCATCGCCAAAGCGGAGGCAAGCGTCAATGAAATGATGCCTGCTTATCGACGCATCTGCGACCGCTGCGACTCTCATGTGATTGATCAGAAAATCCTGCCCGCAAGGTTTTGAAGCGCTAATGCGATCGTAGTAGGCGGTGCGGCTAACGCGCGCTCTCTCTGACAGAGGTCTCAAAATTGGCCTTGTTGAGTAACGCCTCAGGAGAGCAGATTCCGTTAGCTTTTGGTTACTATTCGACTGGGCGAACATTATTGTATCGCGGTTGCTCCACTGGAGCATCGATTGTCTCATTATTGATCGTTGCCACCGTGTGGCGCGTCAGCCGGTGTATGTGGCAGTGAAGCACCGATCCGCAATTTCTTCGGGGATGGATGTCCGCCTCCATCAGCAGAGGGAATCGAGTCGTCCCGCTGATCAGTACGATCCTTCACGCGTTGCAATGCGAGCCGTTTCAAGAATGTGCTCTGGGCAGCTCCATTTAACCGAATATTAATTAGTTGTTGATACAGTTAACGTTGTTGATTGATCGGATTCATACTGAAGGAATTTTACTGTGGTTGATGATATCCACCGCGATGAACAGTTTACCGACGGCCTCGACGAGGCTATCCGTCTGGCCCGCACAGCGCATAGGAAATATCAAACCAAGTCGGACGCTACCCAATTGGAGACAACGCTTCGAGCATTCGCCGACATAGCCGACCATACCCGGGATCTCCTGGGTGTCGCCGATGATCATCAGGCACGCTCGGAAGGCTTGGATGGAATGAACTTCGACGACCTGCTAGAGCAAGTCACGAAAGCAGGGCACAGGCTGGATACCTATCCCGAGGAGGCTCCAATCTGTCTGACGTCAGCCCCTCCGGAACAAACTGAGAGCATTTCTTAACAGAGTGTTTTTTAGGCTCATCCTCACGACTGAGGAGTGCCACATGGGACGTAGAACTGAAGCCGCTGACCGCACCGTCAAAGACATCCGGCGCCAAACTCGAAAGCGGTATTCATCGGAAGAGAAGATCAGTGAAATCAATTCGCAGATGGGTCTGCCCGGAATCCGCGTAGACAGCTTTCGATCCGCTTGAACTCTTGTGAACGCAGACTCGTATAGTGGTCAATCATTATCATGACCCCACGAGATAAATGACCCAAAGTAACCTTATCCTCGTGCTCGGTGATCAACTGACACCGGCCATATCATCTCTTGCACAGGCAGACGCGAGCACAGACATCGTCGTCATGGCTGAAGTCGTGGAAGAAGCGACGTACGTTCGTCACCATAAGAAAAAAATCACCTTCCTATTCTCGGCAATGCGCCACTTTGCGCTTGAGCTTGAGAATGCCGGTTGGCGGGTTGCCTACACTCGTTTAGACGATCCCAATAACGCGGGCAGTTTGGAAGGTGAGGTCGCACGCAGGCTTGCACGGCACAAGTCGAAGAAAGTCGTCGTTACAGAGCCAGGCGAGTGGCGGCTGCTAAATGCAATGCAGAACTGGAGCAGAAGTTTAGGCTGCCAGGTCGATATTTTGTCCGATGATCGCTTTATCGCGAGCCATAGCGAATTCGCAGGCTGGGCTTCAGGGCGCAAACAGCTCCGCATGGAATATTTCTATCGCGACATGAGAAAGAAAGCACGCTTGCTCATGCATGGCGATAAGCCGGTGGGTGGCAAGTGGAACTTCGATAGCGAGAATCGTAAACCAGCGGCAGATGATCTCTCAATTCCCGAACCGCTTCGGTTCGAGCCTGACGGCGTGACGCAAGATGTTATGCGACTTGTTCAGAAGAATTTCGCGGAGCATTTCGGCGACCTCGAACCGTTCTGGTTTGCCGTCACAAGAACAGATGCGGAAACGGCGAGAGATCACTTCATCACGGAATGTCTTCCCAGTTTTGGTGATTATCAGGACGCGATGTTGGTTGGTTGTCGGTTTCTATATCACTCGGTACTGTCGCATTACATCCACTGCGGCCTTCTTGACCCGCTGGATGTTTGTCAACGGGCAGCCGCGGCTTACGAGAACGGTGAGGCTCCGATCAATGCCGTGGAGGGGTTCGTTCGACAAATCATCGGTTGGCGCGAGTTTATCCGTGGCATTTATTGGTTGAAGATGCCCTCGTATGCCGATCCCAATTTTTTTCAGACGGAACGTAAACTGCCGGCCTTCTACTGGACTGGTGAGACCGACATGCGCTGTTTGGCCGAAGCCATTACCCAAACCAAAGAAGAGGCCTACGCTCATCACATACAGCGTCTCATGGTGACGGGTAATTTTGCCATGCTCGCGGGTGTATCACCGACCGAAATCCATGAGTGGTATCTCGCGGTGTATGCGGACGCATACGAGTGGGTCGAGCTGCCGAACGTAATCGGCATGAGCCAGTTTGCTGATGGTGGTTTGCTCGGCTCAAAGCCCTACGCTGCAAGCGGCAGCTACATCAACAAAATGTCTAATTACTGCAGCCACTGTAGTTACGATGTGAAGCAAAAGACGGGCGACGAGGCCTGCCCATTCAATGCGCTTTACTGGGATTTTCTGGCGCGCAATCAAGATCAGCTTGGACAAAACGCACGGTTGCGCAATCCATATGCGACTTGGCGTCGAATGTCAGAAGACAAAAGGCAGACTTATCGCGACTCTGCTGCTGCATTCCTGTCTAAGCTATCCTAGCGCTGCTTTACAGAAGTCTTGGTGCGACTGAACGCTGGAGGTCCTCAAGGATCGCCGGGATCTTCTTCTTGAGTGCAAAGAAGCCTCGAGAAGCGTGCGGCCATGCCAACTCATCGTATTCGCGGCGTCTCTCAAACAGCGAAATACCATGGCGTGCGAGACTGTCTTTTGCCTTGGCGAGTTTCTCTGCAACAGGACCGACGGGAGCGTAGGCCGTCACGAGCGATTTCACGCCATTTGCTTGGGCAAATGCAGTCAGCTTGGCATCCCAATCATCCGTCTCTACTGGAGCATCTACGACTATCCCGAAATGTCGGCTGGCACGTTGTGTCGCATCGCTCACCGCGGCAAGAGCAAATGCCGAGGCCCTTTCGCCGATGGGCAAAGAGGATCTTCCTTCAGTTGCGAGAAGCGAGATCCCTGCTATTGGTTGCAGATCGGAAAACAGCTCTTCGGGCCGACCATCTTCCTCTGTTAAGAGAAGCGCGACAGTGTCCCCTGGGAGGGTCGTGTCTGCGCGCCCGATTGCTTGCCTCGAATGTGCTGTTGCTTCGCTGAGCGGCGGAGCGTGTGCTGCCAACTGGCCATGAGGTGCGAAGCGATCCTTAGTGAATTTCTCAATGTTGTTAGGTCTGGCCAGATAGGTTTTGCCTTTAGTGTGTAAACCGCCAACCCAACGCCAGGACAGTGTGTTTGATGCGGGATCTCCATCAATGAGGTGGCGATAGAAGAAATCGGCACCCAGCTGCCACGGCAGCTGCAGCGTGAATATCCAGATTGACGCGAACCACATGCGGGTGTGGTTGTGAAGATAGCCGGTCTCAACAAGTTCATGGGCCCATGCGTCAAAACAGACTATGCCGGTCTTTGACTGAACGGCTTGATCGTACCGCTGCCTTAGCTCGTCGTCTGCGTTGAGCCGTTCTAACAAGCCCGACACATCGTCCCGATATGAAGTCCAAACCGACGGGTGGTGTTCGAGCCAACCTTTGAAGTAGCCACGCCAAAACACCTCTTGGATAAACTTTTCAGCTGTGGATGGCGCGAAGCGAGCAAGAACTGCATCGAGAACCTCCGTCTCAAGCAGCAATCGATGACGGATGTGACCAGATAACAGTGAAATATTGCTGCGGTCTGATGGCCCAAAATCGCTGTTACGATCTCTGGCATACTTCCCACCGGCATTCGGGAGAAACCTATGGAGACGTTCATTTCCGCTTTGTCACCGGCAGTGGGAAACTGACCCAGGCGGCACATCGAATCTGACCCACCGTTCATGGTGTTCCCCTCGATCAGGAGGGGGCGATGTTGACGGT
>NZGY01000022.1 GCA_002689605.1 Filomicrobium sp. | reverse complement strand
GCATGATTGAACGTGACGGCGAGCGACTTACGCCCCGCCAATGCCTCGCCGGCGCCAGGAGTTAGAAGGGAAAACTACATCAGAGCCGAACAGAGCCATTCACGCAGTATGAGCAAATGCATGAAAGTCTTGTTCTTTTTTGCATAGCTGACGAGGAGCGTACATTTGGAGCCAGTGAAGGTATCTGTGGTGTTTGGAACGTTACTGGTGTTGCCATCGAACGAATCTTGCAGGTGTGTTTGCTAATAGGTATTTGCCACTGGATTTCTATCCGACGGCCGAGCGCTGAAACGGCAGCCTCGGCAGCTAGTTTAGGTCAATCATTGTTCCTCCGTAGCCACTGGGCTCGGACGCGTCAACGTGGAGTTATGATCAATAAGCAAGAGCTTTTCCAAGAGCTCCGTGATGAACTCGCTTCGGCCTACACGGAGGAATTGGCCTGCGTGCAGAGCCTCCTTGAAAGCTGACTGACGTCTATCAAGAATGAACGTTCAGAGGTTGAGATCCACGATCAATCCTCGATCACGGCCAAGGGTGAAGCTGGCAAGATCTTCCGCGAAGAACTGTCAGATGCAATGAATCTGATCTTAGAGCGGTACGTGCGCAACTTGGTCAAAGAGATCGAGCATCTTGGCATTCGCCGCTAAGGCAGCGCTCTAATCCGATGAACTGATGTAGCCGCCCTTTATATCATGGTCCGTCTTTGCAGGATCTCTCTCTCCAGGGGGACCCCATCCACCGCCACCAGAAGTATCCAGTCGAACTACGTCGCCAAGTTGCAAGTCGACGCCAGATATCTTTGATGGAAGAACGGTAGCTTCGCCATTCCGGGTGAGTTGGAAGCGCCCGAGCGAACCAGGCTCTCCACCATTCAATCCATACGGTGGATAGCGAAAGCGCTCAAAATTCCCCGAGAGCACACCCCAGTCGGCATCCAATCGCCATTCGCGCGCCAGCCCTAAACCGCCACGAAACTGACCCCGTCCCCCACTATCAGGGATAAACGCGTACTCAGTAAATGTAATGGGAAACAGCGTCTCGCACATCTCAATTGGCGAATTCGCGAGATTGTGGAACCCGGCGGAAAAACCATCGGCACCGTCAGCCTCAGGGTGCGCACCCCATCCGCCAACTTCGACCTCGAAGTAGACCCGCCGTTCACCTTCCACAACCGGATCTGGCGCCGATAGCGCCGCCACATAGGACACACCGTAGTAAGCTGCCGGGATAGTGCTGGGCGAAGCCTTTGCGATAGCACCGAGCACGGTAGTCACAACCCTGTGCCCTGTCGCCATCCGGTTAGCAACAGGTGCGGGGGCAAGGCAGCTGACTATAGAGCCAGGTCGCGCAACAACCTCGATAGGACGGTATGCACCTGAATTCGCCATCGCTCGTCCACCAGCTGCGCAGAGCAGAGCGCAGTAGACCCCTGACTTTGCCATATTCAATGTGCAGTTAACTGGCCCCGGTGCCTGATCAGCAGATCGAGATAGGTCAACGACGCAAGTCTCTCCTTTGATGGTGACATGGGCATCAATCTCAAGCCCGATCGCCTCTTGCCCATCATCATCCACGAAGTCTTGGAACGAGTATTCACCATCGGGCAGCTCACCAATGGCAGCGCGCATCTCGGCTTCTGATTGGTCGAGCACCGCATCCATCGCAGCAACAACTGCGTTGGCATTGTAACGCTTGATCAGTCGTTCGATGGCGTTCGCACCGACCTTCAAGCAGGCAATCTGCGCGTAGACATCACCAGCAATTTTGTCAGGCTCTCGGCTGTTCTGCCGAATAATGCGAATGACTGTTTCATTGATCTGGCCTTGCTCAACAAGACGAACCGGCGGTAGGCGTAACCCTTCCTGGTGGACCTCGCGTGCGCCCGCATAGTAGCTGCCAGGCGCACCACCGCCGACATCGACGTGATGGACAATTGATGCAGAAATCGCAACGCGTCGATCACCAGAAAATATCGGTTGGAATGCAACGAAATCGGGAAGGTGCTGGCCCCCGCAGTAGGGATCGTTCGTTAGGATGACATCGCCCGGCTGCCAATCATCCAACGGCAAGTGGTTGGCAACAATTTCGTCCAGGCAGACAGACATACTATTGAGGTGAATTGGTATTCTCGTAGACTGCGCAACAGACTGACCTTTGCCGTCGAATAATGCTGTAGAATAGTCGAGGGTCTCGCGTACAACTGTTGAGCGTGCCGTTCGCCAGATCGATAGATTCATTTCCTCGGCACCAGCAATCAAGGCATTGCGGATAACCTCAAGGCGAGCCGGATCGAGTTTCAAATCGGTCATGTCACTGCTCCTTGCCTGAGCGGACGCAGTTGAGATCGCCATTTGGCAGCCCCGTGAGCTCCCAGCCATAATGGATAAACAGAATAGTGTAGTCCTCTTCGATCAATGCTGGGCCTTTGATCTTTATGTCGCCGACAACCTGATCGCGACGAATACAAGCGATGTCTCGTTGCTGTCCTTCAATCCAAACGCTTCGATGTTTGTCACCACCTGACGCCCGAGAGCGCTCCTGGACCGCGAAAGTAAGTTGGGGCTTCTCAAGCTTGCCAATTGCAGCTGCTCTAACAGTCACAATTTCAACAGCCTCGTTCGGGGAGCTATGGGCAAAGCGCTGCTCGTGAAGGGTGTGAAACTTTGCGAGGACGTCGCTTAGATCGACGAGTGGCGCTGCCGTCGATTGTCCATTAATCGTTAGGCAGGGCGTCGTAATCTCGTAGGCTTGACCGCGATAGCGCATATCGAACGCGATTTCAATCCGCTGCTCCTCCTCGGCAATGCCATCACGTTGCAGCAAGGCCTGCGCTTCGTTTCTAAGCTGAGTAACCAGCTCTGTTAGACGGAGAAGGTTCTCATCAGCAGCAATCAGCAATTCTGAACGGGACAGGTCGTGGCGAAGATCCGCAAACAACATACCGCGCGCCGACAACGTTGATGCATCGGAGGGAAAGATGATCCGGTCGATGCCAAGTTCGTCCGCAACCGCGCAGGCATGGAGGCCGGCTGCGCCACCGAACGGAGCTAGGACAAAGTCAACTGGATCAACACCCTTTTCAAATAGCGACAGACGGATGGCACTAGCCATATGTGCGGTGGCGACATTGACGATGCCCTCGGCGGCGGCGGTCGGCTGCATATTGAGCGGCTTGGCTATCATCGTTTCGCAGGACTGTAATGCCTCTGCAACCTTAAGCGACATGCCGCCGCCAAGGAAACTATCGGGAATGATCCGTCCAAGGGCCGCATTGCCGTCAGTCACCGTTGGCTCCTGTCCACCGCGGTCGTAGCAAACAGGTCCCGGATAGGCACCCGCACTCTGAGGGCCAACCCTCAACCCTCCGGTTTCGGCACGAGCTATGCTGCCACCGCCAGCGCCAACAGTTCGAATATCAATCATCGGGAGGCGAACGGGTAAATCGTCAATGCTTGATTCTTGTGTTTCGCCGATCACGCCATTCATGACAACGGAAACATCTGAACTTGTGCCTCCCATGTCCAGGCCGACCAATTCAGTCAGGCTATGCTGTTGTGCCAATTGACCGAGGGCCATGGCACCACCGGCCGGTCCGGACAGCAGCAGCTTCGCAGGCAAATTGGCAGCTTCATCAGGCGAAGCAACTCCCCCGTTTGACTGAACAAGATAGAGCGTAGCCTTGACGCCAGCGGCAGCCAGGCGCTGGGCGACGGAACTCAAGTAGCTGGAAATGACAGGCTTGAGGAGCGCGTTTAGAACCGTTGTTGATGTCCGTTCAAACTCACGGACTTCGGGACTCACTTCGTGGGAAGTCGAGATTGTAAGGTTTGGTGATGCGTTCTGTAGAAACTCACGCGCGCGCAGCTCATGATCCGGATTGCGGTAAGCGTGCAGGAAAGCTATCGCGAGAGCATCGACATTTGCATCTTGGAGTTGATGCACAAGCTCTTCCAGCTGTCCAAGGTCTAATGGCGTGTCGAGCGTGCCATCCGCACGAACGCGTTCTATAACTTCAAATCGGAGATGTCTGGGTATGAGGAGTGGACGAGGCTCCGCCTTCAGCGCATATACGTTCCTGCGCATATGGCGCCCTATCTCTAGCACATCTCGAAACCCGGCTGTTGTCAGCAGTGCTCCCTTAGGCAGTTTGCGCTCGAGAACGGCATTCGTCGCGATGGTCGAACCGTGCAAGATGAGACCAATCTCGCCGAGTTGAAACCCATATCTCTGGGACGCGCCAGTGAGGCCTTCAATCAATCCAACGGACGGATCGTGAGGAGTTGATGGAGTTTTGAAGGCATGGCCGTCGCCAGTGCGCGCATCATGGATTTGCAGGTCGGTGAAAGTGCCGCCGATGTCAACGGCGACACGAACAGGATTTTGCATGAGCCTCAGCCAATGACTAGAACTTGGCGTCGACACTAGTGCGAGTTCCATGCAATTGGAACCATGCTTAGCTCATTGGACGTGCTACATGCTAGCGCGCAATATGTGCAGCAGCAGTCGCAATCGCGGCATCTGTCATCTGCAGGTCTTCTTCACTTAATGGAATGGACGGGTACCACTTGCCGTCTGACTTGAAGAGGCCTTCATCTCGCAGCTTCTGGTTAAACGACTTTGCAATATCGGTGTTGCCGCGCATTGTTCCCCTATAGTCGGTAACAGCCTGCGGCGAGAACACAACATCGAAGAGAGTTGGGTCGCCAACAACCTGGTGATCGATACCAGCACCTGACAAATGGCGCTTAAGGGAATCGATAATGAACTGTCCGTTGGATCTGAAAGTTTCGTACTGACCAGGGCGACGCAAAATCTCAAGCGTCTTCAGACCAGCTGCAGCGGCTACAGGGTTGCCGCTGAGCGTGCCGACCTGGAACGTAAATCCTTCCTTGCCGACTTTTACTTTATCAAAATGCGCCATGATTGGTTCTTTTCCAGCAATGGCCGCAAGAGGAAACCCGCCGCCTATAACCTTGCCTAGAGTACAAAGATCAGGCGTCACTCCGTACTTCTCTTGTGCACCACCATAAGCGAGGCGGAAACCGGTGACGACTTCGTCGAAGATTAACACGATGCCGTGCTTCTCGGTTTCCTCACGTAGGGCCTCCAGAAACCCTGGAGCCGGTGGAATGAGGCGTTGTAGGGGCTCCACAATAACAGCAGCGATTTGATCGGCATATTCTGCAATCAATTGGCGCATAAAGTCTGCGTCGTTGAAAGGGGCAATAAGCATGTTGTCACGGACGGCTTCGGGTATGCCGGCTGAGTCCGGAACCGCAAGTGGAAAGTTCTGCAGTATATCCGGAGCAAGGCTCATGAGAGACTCAGCGGACATGCCGTGGTATCCGCCCTCGAATTTCAAGATCTTGTCTCGACCCGTGTAGGCACGTGCAAGACGAATAGCATACATGTCTGCTTCGCCACCCGTGCTCACATATCTGAGCTGATCAGCGCAGGCCATGGTATCACAGATCTCTTCGGCTAGCTCAATGCCTCGTGCATTGTTGGCAAAAAAGGTCATGCCTTTCGCCACTTGCTCCTGCACAACCTCCAGAACTTCAGGATGGCCGTGGCCCAGCACCATTGGCCCTGATCCTATCAGAAAGTCGATGTATTTCTTGCCGTTCTCATCCCAGACATAAATACCCTGACCTTCACGGATGACGTAGTTCGGATCAAAGTTTCCAAAACCGCCAGCTGGTAGCACTTTGTGTGCACGGCCCACCCAATCTTCTTGTGATATGTGTGCATCCATGTCTGGCACTCCTTGCGTTCATCGACTTCATTTCCTGCCGACCCTTAGCGCAGGCGTCAGGCTCTTTTAGATTGAGGAGACAGGGTTGCTTCTGCGCGCATCAAGGTCAAGGGAGAACTGGTTTATTACGAGCGTGATAGCCAGAAGTTTTGGTGGCAGAAGTCAGTCACCTTGCTCATGGTCGATTTGGCGATGCCGCAGCATGGCTACGACTCCGAAAGCTGGCCCGAGAGCAAGGATCGAGATCAAAACTGGCCAACCAACCCAGCCAACAACTGTTGGCGTCAATTGCACCGTGAAAAATGTCAGGGTGAAACCGAGAGACGTCTGCAGAGTAAGAAGACTGCCAGCTTGATCTGGCGGCGAAGCATCGGCGACGAGAGCGGAAAACTGTGCCGAGTCTGGGATGACGGATATTCCCCATATCAAAACAACGAAGAATGTAAGCCATGGCGGCCCACCAAAAGTAATCGCCGTTAGCAATGCGCTAGTGCCGCTGACAACCATGGCAATAATTGTGATATTGCCTTTGCCTATTCTATCCGCTGCGTAACCGGCGGCAATACTGGCTAGGCCCCCACCGGCGATCGCAAAGAATGCTGTGAGCTTGGCAAAATCGTTGGCGGCTTGTTCGGTCATAGTAGCAGAATAGGAAGCGGCAGCCGCCACACCAATCCAGGCCCACATCACATAGAGTTCCCACATATGGCCGAGGTAGCCGGCGCAGGCTAGTCGCACACGACGGTTCGTCCAGGCGGTAGCGAGAACCTTAAGATCAAACTTACTCGCAGTCGCGTGGTATGGGCCAAGCGAGATAAACAGAACGAGAAGCCCGCACACAGCAGCGGCTGCTGAGATCACCGTCACAGTTTGCCGCCAGTCCGCGCCGCCATTCAATGCGATGAGATGTGGGGCTGCGGAGCCTAGTGTGAGTGCTCCAACAACAGCTCCAATAAGGAGACCTCTGTCCTTTAGCCCCCAACCGGAGGCAATCTTCATTCCTACAGGATAGACACCGGCCAGCATGGCGCCCGTGATGAACCGAAAAACGATGGCAGCGACACTGTCAGGCTGAACGAATAGTAGCGCATAACTGAACGCCGCAGCGACCAGTGCAGAAATTGTGAAAACCCTGCGTGGATCGAAGCGGTCAGAAATGCCAGTCACAGCAGAGATAAGTGCGCCGATCACAAAACCGGCCTGAACGCTACTGGTCAGTGCGGCCTGTTGAAAGGCTGGTAAGTCAACCTCACGGAGCATCTCGGGGAGAACAGCCGCCGAAACAAACCACAGCGCCATCGCTGCGACCTCGGCCACGAGAAGTAACCCAAACGATTGAGCCTTTGCACTAATCACAGACTTTTCCCCGCGCATTTCCTTGCATAAGCATATTCATCTTTGGGCAACACGACCAGCAAGTGAAACCTACTTTCAAATCGACGGAATTAATCGCCGGCAAATACATTTCGCCAAAGCATGCTATGGATGGACGCCGCATATCCCCTGTGGAATAAGAAATGCAGCCCCAATGCAGCCCTACTTGAGCTGTTGCTCAAAGAAAATGTCGGCCAGTCCAGGAATTAACCAAGACATATTTCCGGCAACTTCAATTGTCATTCTTGCAAGTGTCGGCTTATCCCCGCGAGCCGATGGTCGGGCCAGCGGTTGGTCCTAGCTCTTTACAACGGGCTGGCCCGATTATTCTACATCCAATTCGTTTCCAAGCATCGATGTCTTCTAACTTCTGTTGTGTAGCGGTCGACGTTTTTTGCACGCGGATTAACTCGCCGCATAACGACTGACTGGCCGCGGCAATCCCAAATTCTCTCTTAAGGTTTGACCCTCACATTCTTTTCTAAAAATGCCTCGGTGCTGCAATTCCGGAACCACCTGATCAACAAAGTCATCAAGTCCCATTGGTAGGTAGGGAAACATGATGTTGAAGCCGTCACAACCGCGCTCCAGCAACCACTCCTCCATTTGATCGGCAATGGTTTGAGCTGTGCCGACCATGGCCAGACCGGAGTAGCCACCAAATCTACCGGTAAGTTGTCTGACACTCAGGTTTTCTTCCCGAGCAAGATTGATTGCTCGTTCGCGACCGCTGTGGCTCGTATTAGTTTGAGGAATGTCACTAGGCAACGGGCCATCTGGATCGAATTTTGAGGCATCGACTCCCAGTGCAATTGATAGAGACGCGATTGCACTCTCGTAGTGCACTTTGCTGTCAAGCAGAAGGCGTTTCTGGTGCGCTTCCTCATCCGTATCCCCGACAACGACGAGACAGCCAGGAAGTACTTTCATGTGATCGGGGTTTCGGCCAACCTTCACCATGCGGCTCTTAATATCCGAATAGAAGGCCTGTCCGTCTTTCAGCGTTCGAACCGAGGCGAATATCGCTTCTGCGGCCTCGGCCGCGAGTTGGCGACCGGCTTCCGACGCGCCTGCTTGAACAATGACGGGCCATCCCTGGATAGGGCGCCCAATATTGAGAGGACCACGTACCTCAAAGTATTCGCCGTGATGATTCAACGTGTGCAACTTTTCCAAGTCGGTGTAGATGCCTGAGTCAGTATCACGGATAAAGGCATCATCATCAAAACTGTCCCATAGTCCGGTTACGACATCATAGAATTCACGAGCTCGGCGGTACCGCTCGTCGTGCTCCATTTGCTCATCAAATCCAAAATTCAACGAGGCATCTGGGTTCGACGTTGTGACAACATTCCAAGCGGCCCGGCCACCGCTGATGTGATCCAGCGATGCAAACCGCCGAGCGACATGATATGGCGCATCGTAAGTTGTAGACCCAGTTGTGATCAGACCGATATTCTTGGTGACGGCCGCCAGTGCGGATAGCAAAGTCATTGGCTCGAAAGACGTGACCGTGGCACTGCGCTGGAGCGCCTCCTTTGGCTTGTTGAGCAGGGCTAGATGATCAGCCATGAAGAAGGCGTCGAACTTGCCTTGCTCCAGCTTTTGGGCGAACCGCACAATGTGCTCGAAGTTGAAGTTCGCATCTGTGTAGGCGCCAGGATATCACCATGCACCCGTATGAATACTGATCGGTCGCATAAAGGCACCGAGATGCAGTCGACGTGAAGGTTCATTATGACTCACAGTGCTCGTCCCTATTGAAAGAGAGTGAAGTGAAGCTGCTCTAAAAGCAGGCTCTCTGCTGAATAATTCATCGATACTTGTGCGATTTGCGGGAACGCATCAAGGGGGCAAGGAGTTGATTGCATACCTTGGCATCAATACTTCAGGCTCAATGAATGCGACTAGAAATCAAAAACTCGATGATCGAAACCTATCGGTGAGCATTTCAATCTGCTTAGATGAACCGAATAGGAGGACGACTCATGCTGGATATGATTATTCGCGGTGGCGAGGTCGTAACCCCTCAGGACGTCGGCAATTATGATATCGCCGTGAAAGGCGAGAAAATATCAGCAGTCGCAGCACCCAACACACTTAGCGATGGAGACGCCAAGCGAACCGTCGATGCAAGTGGCAAGATCGTCATGCCAGGTGGCATTGATCCTCATGTTCACATGCATCATCCCTGGATCAAGCCAGATGGTGAAACGATGATAACCGCAGGGCCGGACCAGGTTGGGAAGGCTGCGCTCTATGGTGGCACGACAACGCTGATCGACTTCGCCTATTGGCGCGAAGAACAAACAGCGCTGGAGGCAATCGAGGCGCGTGAGAAAGACTTCAAGGGACGGAGCTATTGCGACTATGCTTATCACATCATGTTGCATAGCGAGCCGCCGCACACATTTACTGGACAGTTGGCCGAGGCAATCCAGGCCGGGCATCCAACGCTGAAAATCTTCACAACCAACATCCTTCCGGGTCGAACCGGACGGATGATTGACTTCGGAGATATCTGGGAAGCCTTCAAAGTTCTGGCAGAAGTAGGTGGACTTGGCGTCATCCATGCTGAAGACCATGACATCGTCATGCATATGTACGACAAGCTCATCCGTGAGGGGCGCGTTGGCTTCGAGCATCTAAACGAGGCCCATAATGCTCTGTCAGAAGACTTGAGCTTCCGTCGCATCCTCCGTCTTGCAGAAAACGTACCTGGTACGGCACTCTACATGATGCATGTCAGTGCCGCGACCGGTGTCAAAGCCATCTCTGAAGCGCGTGCTAAAGGGCTGCCGATTTACGGCGAGACGCTGCATCAATATATGCTTTACACGGCTGAAGACTATAAGCGGCCAAACGGTCAAATCTATCACACCTACCCATCACTGAAATCAGCGGAAGATCAAAAAGCCCTGTGGGATGGTACGCTGACGGGTGACATCAATTGCGTCGCGACGGACGAATTGTGCTGTACATTGAAAGAAAAGACGCTTGGCAACCGGATTGACGATACGACGGGCGGTAACTCTGGCGTAGAGCCGCGCCTCGCCGTTATGTACACCGAGATGGTCAATCGACGGGGGTATTCACTCAGTCAGTACGTTGATTTGGTCTCCACTAACGCAGCCAAAGTCATGGGGTTATATCCACGGAAAGGAGCGATCGCAGCTGGTAGCGACGCAGACATTACAGTTCTTGACCCCAGCCGCCGTGGCAAAGTCACAGCGTCCGAGCTTCACGAAACTGACTACACGCCTTGGGAAGGCCATGACATCTTCGCTTGGCCCGAAATGACTATTTTACGTGGCAAAGTTGTCGTCGAGGGAAAGAGCTTCTCGGGTGATACAAATGATGGTCAGCTTCTCACACGTAAGATTCCCGCCGATATTCTCTCAGGTCCAGCGCTATGAGCGATGTTTTGGTTGACGCATTACGGGACTTGCTGGAGGCGTCAATCGATTGCTGGGCATTGGAAGTTGCTATCGACCAAAGTAGCGTAGATGATCACATTCACATTGAAGCTGACGGAACTGCACGACTAAAGATCTACCGCGCACCGGACAATCTGCCATTTCGCTGGGTTGTTGAAATCAACGAACGCAAACGGACGGCCGCGTCTATAAGTGGTGTTTTGCGTGTTGTGCGCCAGACCCTGGCACCTAGTTACCAACCCTATCAACTTACAATAGCGCCATCTCCGGGGTATTCGGCATGATCCCGGTTTCCGTAATCACTGGCTATTTAGGTAGTGGCAAGACGACGATTTTGAAAAAGCTACTAGCCCATGATGACTTCCGTGATACTGCGGTGATCATCAACGAATTTGGTGAGATCGGGCTTGATCATGATTTGATCGAAACCAGTGATGAGGATCTCGTTACACTCAAGACAGGATGTTTATGTTGCAAGATGCGCGGCGATCTTGTCGAGACACTAGATAATCTCCTGACCCGCAGGGAGGCGGGTGAAATAGCTCCCTTCAAACGTGTTGTGATTGAAACCAGCGGTCTGGCTGATCCGATCCCAATTCTCCAGGGGCTTATGGTCGATGAGACAGCCGCTCAGAAATTCGAACTGCAACGCGTCGTTACGACTGTCGATGCAGTCCACGGTTTGACGACAACTGCACGCGAACCAGAAGCTGCAAAACAGGTGGCAGTCGCCGATAGACTAGTCTTGACCAAGAGTGATCAACTTCAACAGCACGATGATGAGCTATCAGCAGCCATACTGGAATTGAACCCGTCAACTCGGTTGATCGTGGCGAGCCATGGGGCGCTAGCGCCAGAAGTTGTGTTTGGTTCCGATCCATCGACGGAGCAGGCCGCAAGATTGAATGATCTCACGGAGATCGCATTTTCTAGTACTTCTGAACATAGTCACGCGAATGGTTCGATCCAGACATTCGCGATCGTCCGTGATCGGCCCATAGCAGCTGTTGCGTTGACCTTGTTTCTGGAGGCCCTGGCCGATCACTGTGGCGAAGGATTACTTCGTATGAAGGGGCTTATTTGCATAGATGAAACACCAAACCAGCCAGCTGTTGTTCATGGTGTGCAGCATGTGTTTCATCCCTTGGCGTGGTTAGACGATTGGCCGTCAGACGACCATCGTACAAGAATTGTCTTCATCGGACGTAACTTAAGTGAAGCGTTGATCAATGCCTTGCTGCGTGCGATTGAAATCGAGGTCGGTGAGTTTGCCGAGGAGCAGTCTCAGACCTAATGCAATACGCAGATGAATTTACGGAGTAGTAGGATGGCAGGGAACAAGCCAAAGATCGCATTTGTTGGAACAGGCGGCACGATTTCATCAATTGGACGCGATGCCCTTGATCTCGTCGACTACCCAGATAGCGGCTCAAAACTCGAGGTTGATCAGCTAATCGAGAAGTTCGATCTTGTGAAAGAATTTGTCGAGCCCGTACCCATCCGCTTCAAAGCGATTGGAAGCACGCAAATTGGTCCCAAGGAATGGTTGGAACTCAATAAGACAATAACGAAGGCCGCGGCGGACGACCCATCGATCACAGGTTTTGTCGTGACGCACGGGACAGCTTCAGCTGAGGAAACTGTCTATTTTTTGAGCCTTACTTTAAAGATCGAACAACCAGTTGTCGTCGTCGGAGCACAGAGACCAGCCTCCGGCATTTCAACAGATGCTGCAATCAATCTCCTCAATGCTGCGCGGACTGCAGCCGATCCCGAGTCTCGTGGCATGGGCGCTCTTTTGATGCTTAACGACGAAATCCAGGCCGCACGAGATGTCACCAAGACGTCAACGCTTAGGATGCAAACGTTCCGCTCACCTGACTTCGGTGTTCTCGGTCAAGTCGATGGAGACGGGGTGCATTATTATCGTGCGCCGCTGAGGCGTCGAATGCCAGACACCGAGTTTGACATGGTGGATGTCACGGAACTGCCGCGGGTAGACGTCGTGCCATGCTATGGGGGAAGTGACGCTGTTGCTATCGAAGCTTATGTGGCAGCAGGAGCCAAGGGGCTGGTTTCAGCCGGTTTTGCGCCTGGTCTCCTGACGCCCCAGCAAGACGAAGCCTTTGACAAATTTATCAAACAAGGCGTGACAGTTGTCCAGTCTAACCGGGCTGGATCAGGACGGGTCCCTAACCGGCAAAAACTGAATGAACGCGGATTTATCTCAGCTGATACACTCAACCCGCAAAAGGCACGAGTACTATTGATGGTGGCGCTCAGCAAGACAACCAATGTCAATGAGTTGCGCCGTATCTTCGCAGAATACTAGGAGAAGGCGGAATGCCGATTGCCCCAACAGAGATTGCGTCAGCAGTTCGAGCTCAGAAGAAGTTTGTCTCGGACCTATTCGACGAGTTGCGTGAGGGGAGCAAAGACGTCGAAGGTGTCACGCGAGACACCTTTGGAGCAGGTGAGCAATTTGGCTATCGTGTCATTGAAGGGCGGGCTCGCGAGATGGGCTTGGACCTCGTCTATGATCACGGAGCCAATCTCTACATGACACTTCCGGGAGCAAGCCCCGAAGCACCAAAGATTATGATGGGCTCGCATCTCGATTCAGTCAAACGTGGAGGGAATTTCGATGGTGCAGCCGGTGTCATCGGAGGTCTTGTTGCGCAACGGGTCTTACAACACTTAGGGATGACCCCATCCTGTGACGTGACGACAATGGCTATTCGCGCAGAGGAAAGCGTTTGGTTTCAGGTTTCATACATTGGTAGCCGTACAGCCTTCGGGATGTTGCCCGATGGAGCTCTCGATGCAAAACGCGTCGATACCGGGCGCACTCTCGCGGAACATATGGCAGAATGTGGTGCCGACGTAGAGAAGGTCGGTGCTGGCGTGTCCTGGCTGAAGGCAGGGGACATTCGCGCGTTTGTCGAGATCCATATTGAACAGGCTCCGCAGTTGATCGAAGCAGGAGTGGCGGCCGCTATTGGCACTGGCGTACCAGGCAACTTCCGTTATCCCAATATTCACATACAAGGCGAGTACGCCCACGTTGGACTACCACGTCGTTTCCGCCGCGATGCCGCTTTGGCGGCAAGTGACTTTGCGCTCGGCCTGGATGAAATGTGGAAGGCGAATGACGCTGCCGGCAAGCCGATGGCGTTCACGATCGGCCGCTTTCACACCAATCTGGATGCGCATGCACTCACAATCGTTCCAGGTGAAATGTCACTGAGCCTCGATGTGCGAGCTTATGATGCAACGCATTTGGATGAACTTGAAAATGAATTGATCGAACGCGTGAAGTCGATTGAAGAAACACGCGGCGTGAAGATCGATCTAGGAGCGCGTGCAAGCGCCCCTGTTGCACCATCCCATCCTGATGTCTACGCAGCATTGACACGCAGCGCGGAGAAATTGGATATTTCGACAATGCCGCTTGCCAGTCCGGCCTCGCACGATGCAGCAACATTCACAGCTGCAGGTGTGCCGACGGCCATGCTGTTCGTGCGCAATGAGAATGGAAGCCACAATCCACACGAAGCCATGGAGATAGATGATTTCTTGGAAGCTGCAGCAATAATGACTGGTTGGCTGATTGAAGAGGTTGGCTGATCACGTCATCAGATTGGAGGAACGAATGGCAAGTCCAGCCCCATCCCTGGCACCTTTACGTAAGGATGCCGTCGATGAAATTCCGATCATTGACTTGGGCCCATATCTCACTGGCGAACCCGGAGCAAAGGAGCAGGCTGCCGTGGAATTACGCCATGCTTTTGAGAATATCGGATTCTATTTCATTACCAATCACGGCGTGCCGCAAGAATTGATCGACGAGGCTTTCGCGGCCGCTGCGCGTTTCCACGCCCAACCGCTAGAAGACAAGCTAAAACTTAAACTCAACGAGTACAACATTGGCTATTTGCCGATGCGGGGCGGGACGACGCGTCACTCTCAGCTCAATCAGAACAACAAACCCAATGTGAACGAAGCATTCTTCATTGCACGGGACCTGACCCCAGACGACCCTGATGTGCTTGCCGGAAAGGCTTTCCGCACACCCAACAAGTGGCCATCAGATCTGCCGGGGTTTCGTGAGACGTGTCTTAACTACATGAATGCATTGGAGGCGCTGGCGTTGAAACTTGTGCCGCTCTATGCCTTGGCGCTGGATCTGCCGGAGAGCTACTTCGACGAAGCATTTGCCAAGCCGATGTACAAACTGCGAATGTCTCATTATCCGCCGCAGGAGGTTGTCGAGGATAACGAGTTTGGTTTGGCGCCCCATACCGACACCAGCTTTATGACATTGCTTGCACCCAACAAGGTGCCTGGCCTGTCCGTACGTGGTCCAAGTGGAAAGTGGATCGATGCTCCTGTCAACGATGGTGCTTTCCTTGTCAACGGTGGAGACATGCTGCGCCGCTGGACCAACGATCGCTTTCTTGCAACTCCGCACAGGGTCGTTAACCGAACAGGTGAGGAGAGATTTGCTTTGCCATTTTTCTTTGACTGTTGGGCGGAACACCAAATGAGTTGCTTGCCTACGTGTACGACACCCGACAATCCTCCGAAGTATGATCCCATAACTTATGTCGAGTACATGACCTGGTTCCGAAAAATGAACTATGGTCCAGAGAGAAACAAGTAGTTCGCGACACAGCAAGCGGCCAACAAAAGTTCTTCCATGAAAGGCAAGGGAGATAATGAAGAGCAAATCTGAATTAGGCGCCTACGCAGACTATACAATCTCCTCTCTCACCGAGCTTGAAGAGACGTATGGCCCAGCTAATCCGGCCTCACTGGTCAAGGAAATTGGCTACATCTCTGATCATTACCGGGCGTTCATAGAGAAATCGCCGTTCGTCGTGTTGGCAACTGTTGGGCCAGACGGTGTTGATTGTTCACCTCGTGGGGATCCTCCAGGTTTCGCGGGCGTACTCGACGAGCATACGGTGGCGATACCTGATAGACGCGGCAATAATCGTATCGATAACTTGCGCAATCTTGTGGTTGATCCGCGCGCCTCGCTGCTTTTCCTGATCCCCGGCATTGGTGAAACTATACGTATTAATGGGCGCGGCTACATCGTTACCGAACCGGAGTTGCGTGCATCCTTTGAAATGCAGGGTAAAGTCCCAGCGACAGTCATTCTTGTCAAAGTTGACACTATCTATTTTCAGTGTCCGAAGGCGCTCGTGCGGTCAAAATTGTGGCAGGCTGAAAGTCAGATCGTTAGGTCGGAGCTGCCGACGACCGGCCAGATCATTTCCACGCTCAGCCAGGAGTTTGATGGAGATGAATATGACTGCAATTATCCAAAGCGGCTCAAGGAAACGATCTACTAGGCCCGTCTTACAAGCACTATGGTGTAACCGATGTCAGTGAATGGGGTGCCCAAGCCGGGACATGCGCAAGAGGCCGTGAATGCTGGGCTGGAAGGATTGAATAGGCACCAGGATTCTCTCAATGCGGTCGCAGCGCGGTTTGACGAACAGGCGAGAGCAGATGCGCAGCATCGCGATCAGTTAGCGTCTTGTGGCAGCACGCTGAGACCACTCCATGGCTTGCCGTTCGTGGTCAAAGACATAATTGACGTTGCCGGGGTTCCAACCAAATCCGGATCGCTAACCCAGGCGGACAATACACCCGCATTGAAGGACGCACCTGCTGTAGCAGGTTTGCGGGCCGTAGGTGCAATTCCTATTGCCAAAGCCAATACAGTTGAGTTCGCAATCGGCAGTTGGGGAACCAATGAGACAGTTGGAACGCCGGTCAATCCTTGGAGTATGGACGTTCCACATGTCCCAGGAGGTTCATCAAGTGGAACGGGTGTGCTGGTCGGATCGGGACTGGCAAGCGCTGGGTTGGGTACTGACACTGGTGGCTCCGTGCGGATACCAGCGGCTGTATGCGGTTGTGTCGGACACAAGTCATCGATTGGTTTAGTGAGCCGTACAGGCGTCACGCCTTTATCCGAGACGCTGGACACTGTCGGGCCTCTGACAAGCAATGTGGAACTTGCTGCACACATGCTGGCTGCTATGCAGGGTGCAGATCCCAGCGATCCAACGACTGTTGGTAGAAGTTTCCCTTGCCCCATACGGCAACTTGATCGAGGCATTCAAGGTGTGCGGTTGGCGCGCTTGGAACTTTCTGAAATGCCCTTTCTCACCGATGAAGTTGCCGCTGCGTTCGAACTTGCTGTCAATCGCCTGCGAGAAGCTGGCGCCACCATTTCGCAAGCTAAATTGCCTCTGGACTACAAGGCATACCAGCGTCTGTGTGGTCAGGTGTCGTCGTCAGAGTCTTATGCAACCTATGCCGATTTGGTCGAGGATCCGGAATCGAAACTTGGCGAGCCAAACCGCAATAGATTTAGATACGGCAAGTCAATAACAGCAGCAGATCTCGTCCGCATCCGACGCGCTCGTGAGACGTCCATCCGAGACTTTGAGGCCGTTATCGATAACATTGAGGCTATCATTCTGCCGACGATACCAATGGCAGCTATTCCCATTTCAGACGCAGACGAAAGCATTATGCCACTGTCGATCCTAACCCGGTTCGTCAATTACCTTGAACTTGCCGCATTATCGGTGCCAATAAATCTGACCGCCAAGGGGCTGCCGACAGCATTGCAAATAGTTGTGCGGCATTTTGATGATCCGTTGGCACTTCGGATCGGTAAGGCCTTCGAAGAGGCTCGTGGGCAATTTCCCCAACCAAATCTGGAACAGGTATCTTAAATTTTTGAAAGAGCAGATATGCCTGGCACTTATGATCCTCGCACATTCAAGCAGCTGACATTCCATGATGCCGTGGCGAGCTTCCGAGAGGGGGCTGATACGCCAAGAGACTATCTAGAGAGATGTCTTGCGACAATCGATGAACGAGAGCCAGTCGTTCAAGCCTTTGCAAATCTCAATCGCGAAACCGCGCGTGCTGCCGCAGATGCTAGTACCAAGCGCTATAAGGATGGCGATCCTTTATCGAGCATTGATGGCATGCCCATTGGGATCAAAGATCTTCTTGAAACCCGAGAGATGCCTACCGAGATGAATTGCGAGGCACTCAAAGGAAACTTTCCTAAGCGTGATAACGCGGCCGTTTGGGCATTGCGACAAGCAGGTGCGGTGATCTTCGGCAAGACGGTCACAGCGGAGTTGGGCGGCGCTCATCCTGGCCCGACAACCAATCCGTTTGATCAAGCGCGGACGCCTGGTGGATCATCTTCTGGTTCAGCAGCCGCGGTCGCAGCCCATATGATGCCCGCAGCAATTGGCAGCCAAGTTGGTGGATCAATTATTCGGCCGTCTGGTTTCTGTGGCAACGTGTCATTGAAGCCAACTCAAGGGGCCATCAATCGTGGAGAGCGAATGGCCACCAGTATGAGCACGCATGGCGTTCACGCTGGATGCATTGAAGACATGTGGCAGGCATCAATTGAGATCGCGAGGCGCGCTGGTGGAGACCGTGGCTGTATGGCTCTGAGTGGTCCGCTTGCAGCACCGCTTCCTATAAAGCCTCAACGACTCATTGTTCTCGAAACCGAAGGATGGGGAGCTCTGGACGAAAAGAGCAAGCAAGCGTTTGCGGCTTTCCGAGAGCAATTGGTCGCCGCTGGTATTGAGCTGCTGGACCGTCGCAATGATCCGGAGGTGGAACTAATCGAGCAAGCGATCAGCGAAGCGACAGCAATTTGCGCGGATATCAC
This sequence comes from Filomicrobium sp., assembly GCA_002689605.1. Lineage (GTDB taxonomy): Bacteria > Pseudomonadota > Alphaproteobacteria > Rhizobiales > Hyphomicrobiaceae > Tectiglobus. Next base: position 15,072 of record NZGY01000022.1, on the reverse strand, counting down.
TGGTTGGGAGAACCGATGGTATCAACGCAATATTGTAGAGGAAAAAGGTGGTGGTTTGAGTGCGCGGGCGATGGCAACGCTCGAGAAGGCGGAGGCGTTGACGCCGGCGGACTATCAGGCGCGTTTGTTGGAACGGACAAAGGCACAAGCAGTGCATGGACAGGTGGCACGCAAAGCGGATGCAATGATTTCATTATCATGTCCCGGGCCGGCACCGATTTGGGCAGGAGACAAACCGGGCGAGCCACGGGCGGCGCGACCGACCGGAAATGCAGTTTTCAACTATCCAAGTTCGATGCTATTTGCACCTGTCGTAAACGTGCCTATTCTTGCCGTTGATGGCTTGCCGGTTGGTGTGCAGCTCATTGGTCAGAAACACGAGGATGCTAGAATGACATCGCTCGCGCGGTGGATGCTGAAAACACTGGAGCCTGTTGCTATTGCCTGAAGTTAAGACGGCACATTCCACATTGAGTTGATTGAGCAGAAAAAGCTGGTCCGTCTTCAAACGTCGGCAATTTTCTCCCATGCCAACTCGCGCTGCTGGACCGTAGATCCATATGCCTTCACCGGTGGGCGCAATACCATAAGCTCACCCTCAAAATGAACGTCACGCACCTGATCGGTGCCCATGCGATCCGCATCCGAAGCGGCGTCGACCCGTGTGATTAATCGCTTGCCATCAAAAGTGTAGTTGCCGCAGTACGACGTGTACTCTCTCACTTCCTCTGGTGGTAAGCATGGTCTGCCATCACAAAGAACGGCCATCATCCGCCCATCAGAATTGAAAGTGACACGGCCCATGGCCTGTTCCCCGCCGTAGGGTGGCGCCAATTGGTTCCCATCTTGATCGACAGCTGATCCGCGAACCAACCGCCATGTGCCAACAATGTTTGGCATGCTTACGTCTCCTGCATCAGATGTTCCGATGTTCAATTTACAATAGTCGCAAACCCGCTGTCTCGTCCTCAAGACATTAAGCGTCGCTTCAGAGCGAGGCATCTGAGCTGGTAACTAGGCAATATCTGATCGCGTTGAAAGCTATTATCAGATCGCACTCAAAGTTGTTGAGCAAGTTGGAGTTGAGACGTCAGTTCTGGAATAGGAGCAAACTGCAACAATGACAAACTTCGATTGGCACGCAGATCGCGCAGGGCTCAAAGATATACGATTGCTTGATCGCAGTCCCGATGCTGGAGAAATCGATGAAGTGGCTGTTCGCCAATACCGCCTCGGCCGCGTGCGCTCCGAGATGGCAAAGCGCGGCATTGCTGCGCTCATTCTCAACGACTCTGTTAACATCAAGGATGCAACTGGCACGCGCAATATGCAAGTCTTTACAGGACGCAACGCGCCCGCGCGCTATCTGTTGCTGACAGAGGCAGATGCCATTCTTTATGAGTTCACTGGCTGCATGCACCTTGCCGGTGGTTTTCAGACAATCTCTGAAGTGCGCCCATCTATAACGGCTAGCTTCGTCGCGGCTGGACCAGCGATCGCCGAACGTGAGGTGCACTGGGCACGAGATATGGCGTCAACGCTGAGAGAAAAAGTGGGTCAAGCTGCCTGTGTCGGTGTTGAGCGGTTCAACGCCGGGGCTGCTGGTGCCATTGCACAGGAAGGCTTCCGAATTTGTGATGCCCAAGAACCGGTTGAACATGCACGATCTATCAAGTCCACAGAAGAACTGAAGTGCATTCGTGCATCGATCAAGTCAACGGAGCGAGCAGTTGCCAACTTGCGTGATGCCATCAAGCCAAGCATGACTGAGAATGAATTGTGGTCAGTGTTACATCAAGGCGTCATCGCCCAAGGTGGCGACTATGTCGAGACGCGCCTGCTGAATGCTGGCGAACGTACCAACCCGTGGTTCCAGGAGTCATCCGATAGCATAATTGCTCCCAATGCTCTCATCGCACTCGATACAGACGTTGTTGGTTGCTATGGATACTGCTGCGACTTTTCACGGACCTTCCACGCCGGACCAGATAAACCGAGTGATGCGCAGAAGGATCTTTACCGCACCGCTTTCGAACAGGTTCACCACAATATCGGTATCTTGAAACCCGGAATGAGTTTCCGAGAATACGCGGAGCAGGCCTGGAGCATTCCCGATAAGTATTTCGCCAACAGGTATTATCTGTCAGCTCACGGCACGGGAATGACAGGCGAGTACCCCTATCTCTACCATCGCGCAGACTTTCCTGATGCTGGCTACGACGGGGTTGTTAAACCCAACATGACAATTTGCGTCGAGAGCTTCATCGGCGAAGAAGGTCGAGGTGAGGGTGTCAAGCTGGAGGAACAATGTTTGGTGACTGAGACTGGAATAGAAGTGTTGTCGCAGTTTCCCTTTGAAGAAACTTTTCTGTCTTGAGCATGAAGCTCTGATGCCGTCTCAAGAAGAAATTATCGCCGGGAGCTAGGACGCGCCACCTAAGCGTGCATGAATGTTGTCCAGAAACAATGCTGGCGGCTTGTAGTGGTGAGACTAAGATGCTGGATATCGTGATGCTGAAGTTGCTCTGGTTTTGGTCGCACGCAAATTATGGGCTTGTTGCAGCATTGATGGTTTGCGCCGCTGTGCCATTTGCGATGGCACAAAGCAATTCTGGTAGCCACAGTCAATTCCAACCACCGATCCCCGACGCGCTCGGCAATGAGCGATTTGCGGATTTGCTCAAACCAGGTTCGTTACCTGAACTAAGACTTGGCAGTTCGGGCGCGCGAACGACGATTGTCGCCTACACATCGGTGAGCTGTGGTTTGTGCGGTCACTTCCAGCGGAAGATCCTGCCAGTACTGCAATCAAAGTACATCGATAAAGGTGACATGCAGCTTATCATCCGTCCCTTTCCGCTAGATCGAATTGCGGCGGCCTCTGCCATGCTCACATATTGTGTGAAACGACCAGACAGCTACAAGTTCTTATGGGCACTCTTGGAAAGGCAACAGGATTGGCTCACGCGAAAGGGGCAAGATCTGCGCAGTGGGTTGGCCAGAATATTCAAGGAATATGGAGGGGATGAAAAGAGTTTTGAGGCCTGTCTCGGGCGACAGGAATTGTTGAAGAAAATTATGGATGCCCGAAACCGGGCCGACGGGACATTTGGAGTGCTTGAGACACCCACATTCTTTATCAACGGAAAGCCGCTTGTGAATCCACGTTCGGTGGCCAAGTTCGAAAAGATCATCCGCGCCGAATAGTGCGCGCATCGCATTGTCCTATAAGGCGGGAGCGGCATGCCGATGCCACTCCCAAACGACATAAGGCCGTTACCTATAGCTGGTTATCCAACCAACGCGCAGTTCTGAGCAAGCGGCCTTCGTCGCCACGCATGCCAACCAGTTGGACGCCTAGGGGCATTCCGTTGATGGTCAGTTTCGGCAACGACACACACGGGACACCGAGATAGGTCCAAAGACCATTGAAAATCGCACTGCCTGTCGTTTCAAGGCTCTTCGGTGCTGGCCCACAAGATGGCAGACACAAAACTGCGTCGTAATCACCAAGCAGCTTCACCAAACTTTCGTAAATCGTTTCGCGGGCAAGCAGAGCTTTGACATAGGCATCTCCGCGAATGGTCTTCGCATGCTCGAGACGTTCCTTTATGACATCACTGAGCAACTCAGTTTGTTTTTCGAGATACTCTCCGTAGTAGGCTAGATCTTCAGCGCCCATGACGGTCAGATGCAAATCGATGATCTGATCAAATGGTTCCGGTAGGTCCATTGTTTCGCATTGATCGCCAAGTGATGCCGCAACATCCTCAATGGCCTTTTGCGCTTCCGGCTCGGCGTGGTCCCATGCCGGTGTTCGTAGAAAAGCAAAGCGCGGCGTGCGTGGTGGTTCTTGCGCAAGCATGTCGCGCAGGCTCCCGCGGCTACCAGTGTAACTCTGCGCGTCTTCGGGTTCGTAGATGGAGATTACGTCGGTAATCAGGGCAAGATCATCCAATGATCGCCCGTAAGTGCCGACAGTATCTAGCATATGCGACTGCATTAACACACCGCCACGCGGGATCAGACCAAGCGTTGGCTTAAGGCCATATATACCATTGAAAGATGCTGGCCTTATCACCGAGCCGCCCGTCTGTGTGCCGAGTGCAAGCGGGATGTGAAAATCCGCAACGCCTGCACCAGATCCAGATGAAGATCCTCCAGGCGTATGTTCCAAATTGTGCGGATTGCGCGTCTTATTCGGACAAAGGTTTGCTAGTTCCGTCGTAACAGTCTTGCCCATAACAATCGCGCCGGCGGCACGCAAAGCCGCAACACATCTGGCGTCATGGTTGGTCCGGCGCCCTGCAAAGATTGGGGACCCGTTCTCCGTCGGCATATCGGCTGTATCAATGATATCTTTAATCCCAACAGGCACGCCGTGGAGAGGGCCAATCCCTTTGCCACTATTCCGCGCCTCATCGGCCGTCCTTGCCTGGGAAAGCGCATAGTCAGGGTCCAGGTAAACCCATGCCTGCACGTCGTCCTCACGCTCTGAGATCCTATCAAGGCAAGCTTGCACCAATTGCTCTGCCGTGGCTTCGCCAGTCGCAATCTTATTGGCAGCCTCTGTCGCAGTCATTTCATTGAGTTTTGTCACTTAGGGCCCTTTCAACTGGAAACCGGTCTAATAGATGAATCTGAACTATTGGCACTCTGAGCTGATGTTTTGTGCGCTGGGGGGGGGGGCTGTTCTCAGCATGCCTTTGGCTCCGTCGTACAATAGCTTCTCGATGCAGGACATACAGCCCCGCTGACATAATGATGGCTGCACCTCCGAGGGTCCAGCTATCTGGAAAATCTCCGAACACCAAGAAGCCAAGGATAAGAGCCCATATCAAGGAGGTGTATTTGAACGGAGCAACAACGGCAGCTTCGCCACGACGGAAAGCTTCGATCATCAACAATTGAGCTGGTGCGATAACGGCAGCCATCAGTGCAAAACGCCACAAGTGATCAGTTCGTATGTCCACCCAGGCAAATGGAAGCGTTGCTGCACCCGCAATCACCATGGCAGCTGTTGCAACAGCAAGCACGGCAACCGGTGACTCGGTCTGTGCTATGCGGCGTGTGATGACATCCTTTAATCCAGCGCAAAATGCAGCGGCAAGCGGAAACAATACTGCCAATTGTAGAGTATCCGTGCCAGGCTTGATCATGAGGAGCGCACCACCGAACCCTACGCAAACTGCTAGCCATCTTCGCCAGCCGACGCGTTCACCAAGCATGAAAGGGGCTAGAGCCGTGATGAACAGGGGGCCTGTAAAAGCAGCGGCAACAGTCTCGGCCAATGGAAGGACGCGCAGCCCCGCAACGAAAAGGAATGCGCTCGCAATCACACATAGGCTACGCAGGATCTGGCCATCGAAGCTTTTAATCTTCAGGGTATGAAGGCCGCCATACCACAATGCCAGACCGAAGATCCAAGGCCATATAAAGATCCCACGGATGAACAACAACTGCCCGGTTGGATAATGCGCACTCAGAGATTTCACAATGGTATCATTGCAGGTGAGAAGGCCAACGCTACAAAGCATGCAGAGGATGGCTGGTCCGGTCTGCACAATGCTTGTCGAATCTAGCGTTGAAGGGCGACTGTTCATCGCTCGAGCTCGAATAGTTTCTCAGCGGCGATTGCCGCAACGCGTTGTATCGCTCTCATCTGTTCAGTGTCGTAGGGCGCTGAGTTCGTTGAGGCGAGGACAAGCGCTGCGTCACTGCTGCCCAATCTATTTTTAAGCAAAATGGCGAGCATCTTGCGCATGCCTGAGTCATAGACGGGGCCAAAGCGTGGAAATCGCCCCAGCCATGCATCGAGGTCATGATTGGCAAAAGCAAAGACACCGTCAGCGGCCATAGCGGCCTCAACGACGGTGCCATCCAATGTGCGTACATTCCCTAAACTGCGGCCGCTGACATTCTGTCCATAGACGAAAGCATCCTCGAACGTGCGCGCGTCCTGATCAATCAGGCCGATGTTTAGGCGATCGAACTGTACCGAGCCTTGGAGAAAATCCACCAAGATTTCGCCGAGCTGAGCAATTTTGGACGCAGACCCGATAGCATTGGAAAATGAGGCCAGAAGTTCATCATTCATGCGGATCGCGCACCCCAGACTTCGCTCAGGAACCGCAGCCAGTTTTCACCAAGCACGCCTCGAATACGGGTTTCACTCCAGCCAGCTCGCTCCAGAGCTGGAATGAAATTGCGAAAGTCACCCAGCGTCTCGAGGCCTTTGGGCATCTTCGGGACAGTCTTATGAGGTGTTGCTGTAGAGCGTCCAGTTCCCTTGTCTGAAGAGAGATAGTCGAAGAAGGCAACATCCTGATCTTGCACCCAGTCCGTGCCGATTCCTACGTTTTGCTCTCCGACGAGATTGATCACGTAATCCATCCCTGCAACGCAGTCGTCTAACGTGCTCTCCTCTCCCTTGGGTAGGAACGGCGTGTAGCTCGCGAACCCGACGAAGCCACCAGCCTCAGCAATTGTCTTCAGCTGTTCGTCAGTTTTATTGCGGGCATGCTGCTTCAGCATTGGGCAGCAGTGCGTATAAGCCACCGGTACTTTCGAGTGCCTGATGGCGTCATCACTTGTTTGTCCACCAACGTGGGAGAGATCAATCAGAATCCCGAGACGGTTCATTTCGTCAATGACATGTCGGCCAAAATCGCTCAAGCCTCCATCATTGCTCTCCCAGCATCCGGAACCGACAAGGTTTTGGCTATTGTAGGTCAGCTGCATGATGCGCACGCCGAGGTCCCGGAATAGAACCAGGTTGCGTACGTCGTTATTGATGCCGCTGGTATTCTGCCATCCTAGAATTATCCCAACGCGGCCCTCCTCCTTGGCGCGACGGATGTCGTCGGCAGTGTGAACCTGGAGAATAAGGTCGCTATGTTCATCAAACCAATGTTTCCATTGGGCAATGTTGGCCATCGTGGCATCGAAGTCATGCCAGACGCTGCAGGTGCAGTTTGCAGCTGTTATCCCGCCTTTGCGCATGTCTTCGAAGACGGCGCGTGAAAATCGGGCAATTACAAGGCCATCAATCAAAACGGCATCTTCGTAAGCAGCAGACATTTTTGGTACGGCTCCGATAATAGGCTCAGCATCATACTCGCATAGGCAAGCACGCCCACACTAGCCGTGATCGGCGAAATCTTGTTCGCGATGGTGCATCGCTGCTTATACGAGATCGCTTGCCGTGTATGACGCCGGCGTGGCACGATCAATCAACGAGTTTTCATATGAGTTAGGTGTAGTTGCGCATGAACGATACAGTCGTCTCCGCTGATCCATTACTGTAGCCATTTCAGATAAGACATGTGCAACTGCGCAACCGCATCATGAGTACAAGTCATGCCTGCGGACTGGAAGAGGGGGGCATGCCTAAGGATCGCTACCAACGTTATCAGGAAGAAAAAGCGCGCGAAGGAATCGGGCTGATCATGTTTGGTGGCTCCTCCAATGTCGATATAGATTCCCCATCTGTATTTCAGCAACTCAACGTCGGCGTGGATGAAGTCGTTCCACACCTGCAAGCGTTGTCGCGCAGGGTCCACGATCAGGGCGCTGCCATTATGTGTCAGATCACACATTTGGGTCGACGCGGTGAAAGCAATAAGGGAGCGATGCTACCGACGATTGCACCATCGGTCATTCGAGAGACACTTCACCGAAGCATTCCTAAAGAAATTGATCATGCCGACATTCAGCGTGTCATTACAGCTTTCGCAGCTGCAGCTAAGCGCTGCAAGGACGGCGGTCTCGATGGCATAGAAACACTTGCCGGCGCCCACTTGATAGGACAATTCCTCTCTCCAGCAACCAATCGAAGAACCGATGCTTACGGCGGTTCACTCGAGAACCGATGTCGGTTCGGACTTGAAGTTTACGAGGCTATCCGCAAGGCAGTCGGTGAGGATTTCCTTGTCGGTTTCCGCTTCGTAGTCGACGAAGGGCATGATGCCGGTCTGAGTTTTGATGAATGCGTCTAGATCGCAAAGATATTTGAGTCTTCCGGCACTTTGGATTTCTTCAATGCCGTGTACGGACGCATGGACACGCAGATTGGTTTAGCAATGGAGAACATGCCCGGCATGGCCTCACCAATCGGACCATGGTTAGAGAAAGCCGCAGCGTTTAAGGAAAAGATCAATCTACCAGTCTTCCATGCCGCCCGCATAACCGACATCGCAACCGCGCGCCATGCCGTCCGGGAAGGTCTAATCGACCTTGTCGGAATGACCCGCGCACAAATTGCCGATCCCCATCTCGTTGCAAAAATTGCAGCAGGCGAAGAAGAGAGAATTCGGCCGTGTGTCGGCTTTACCCACTGCATGAGCGAACTTCGTCCAGCCTGCTTGCACAACCCGGCAACAGGTCATGAAAACACTTTGCGTCAAGTCATCCAACCGGCATCCAATGTACGGAAAGTTGTTGTCGTTGGAGCAGGCCCCGCAGGATTGGAGGCAGCACGCGTCTGTGGTGAACGTGGTCATGATGTTGTTGTCTTTGAGGCAGCTGCGCGTGCCGGGGGGCAGGTTTTGCTAGCATCCGAAGCTGATTGGCGAAAAGACATCGTCGCGATTAGCGATTGGCGCCTTTCTGAACTTGATCGGCTAGGTGTCGAGCTGCGGTTGAATCATTTCGCCGAGACTGCTGATATCCACGAGCGGAACCCCGATGTCGTCATCGTAGCAACCGGTGGCACGCCGAACATCGATTGGCTTCAAGGTGCTGCAAACATCACAAGCGTCTGGGATGTCTTGAGCGGCAACGCGCCACCCAGCGGTGATGTACTTGTTGTCGATGGTACTGGGCGACATGCAGCTCTGACTGCCGCGCAATACTGTTGGAACAAAGGCGCGTCAGTCCAGTTCGCCACAATCGATGAAAGCTTAGCAACCGAGCAAGCATATGCGGAGCGCGTTGTATGGCGGCGCTGGATCCATCAGAGCAAAATTTCACCGCGATTTGAAGAACAACTCAAAGAGGTTCGCAGAGATGGCAACAAGCTATCAGCTGTACTCCAGACCGAGCTCACCGGGGAGCTGACTGAACTGAGCGCGGGGCAGGTTATATTTGACTACGGCACGATACCTGCTGATGGGCTTTACCACGAATTACGAGAAGGTTCTGTGAACAGCGGCGTTACCGACTTGGGGCGCCTGGTTGCCGGTGAAGCTCAGTGCGGCTCGAGACAGACGAACCCGGCAGGTACCTAAGAACTACATCGCATCGGAGATGCTGTATCCAGTCGGAACATCCATGCAGCAGTGCTCGATGCGCTGCGTTTGTGTCAGGAAGCGTGAGCCGGTTGGTGGGTTAAAAACATAAATCGCATAGCAAGGAGACTTCCAGCAACCGTGAGGCCCATGGCCATGCCCCACCAAAGCCCTTCGGCACCCAGGCCCTGTTCGAAGGCAAGCCACCAACCTCCCCCTACGCCCATCACCCAATATCCAAATGCGGCGAGCCAGAGTGGGAATAGGGTGTCCTTCAAGCCTCTCAACGCGAAAGAGGCCATAACCTGCACGCCGTCAAAGATTTGAAAAAATGCGGCAAGGACCAGAACTTTGCTCGCCAACTCAAGAACCGGTTGAAAACCAGGGTCCTCGGGCTTCAAGAACAAGCGCACCAGCGCCTCCGGAAAGGATAGCGGGACAATTGCCAGACAAACGAGGCCCGAAATACCAATCAACATAGTCAAAAGGCCGGATCGTTGTGCCTGGGCCAGATTGCTACGACCGGCTGAAAAGGCAACGCGGACCATACCCGCTTCGGCAAGGCCCTGTGCGGCTTTAAACGCAATCGCAACCCAGGCAATGATGACCTGATAGGTCGCAAGCGCAACCGGGCCTAGTAGTCCCGAAAACATGGAGACAGCAGTAAACAACCCTGCTTCCAGGATGACAATGCCGGCAACTGGCAATCCAAGAAGGACAATCTCACGACACAACTGAACATTCAGCCGGAACCGACCTTTGAAAAAGCCATAGCCTCGCAAATGCGGCGTTACATATATGTAGATCAGGAGAGCCGTTGACATAAACACAGCTACGGCAGTTTTCGCCCAGCCGGCTCCAGCAATGCCGAGTTGCGGGAAACCATAGGCGCCGTGGATAAAGCCTTGGCAAAACAGATAGTTGAGAACCACCGCAGTAATCGTAATCCACAAGATCGCTGCTGTCTTCGCGAGCGCGGCCACAAACATCCTGAGGACGAAGAAACAAAGCATGGGAAGCAGTGATAGCGAGACCGGCTGCAGATAAGGCGCCATACGGTCAATCAGATCAGCTTCAAATCCAGCTCCTGCAAGTACCCAATCAAGATTCCAAACCAAAACTGTGGCCGGCAGCGCGAGCAACAGAGCTGCAAATATTCCATGCCGCGCTGCCTGGCCGGCGCCGTGCTGATCACCGCTCCCATTCGCTTGTGAGACGAGCACGCCGACAACGGATAAAGTTCCAAGGAGAACAATTTGGATCTGGGATGCAAGGTCACCGGCCAGCCCAACGGCAGCAAGTTCGCGAAATCCGAGTTGGCCGACCAGGGCTTTGGTCGTGAGAACCATCGCATATTCTGCAAGATAAGCTGCGATCAGCGGTCCTGCGATATGCATGAGTACACCAGCTTCCTGCCGGTGAGATGAGACTTCTGGTGGTGGGTTAGAAGGACCAACCGACTGATGAGTTTTTGTTTTCATTTTAGCCGCGTTGCCGGTCGAGATTTCGAAACGACCAGCTGTGCACGCAAGTGAATGATGGGTCAATGGTGGATTAGCCCAGTTAACCAGCGCGTCTATTCGCCTGCAGTTCGTATGTCATTGTTATCGGCGAAACAAGTTGTCGGAGGAGACCGCAGAGGGCAAGGCAGCCAGCTCCAGAATAAGTTTGCTTCTCACTGCCTGAGCAAAGCGGGCGGGACTATCGACAGTGACAACAAAACTTCTGGGGCCACCGATGATCTGTTGTGCGAAAGCCTGTTCGAGATTGTAGTCAACTGGTCGGCCGCCACAATTTTCAGAACGGCAGAGTATAGCAAGCCCGTTTATGATGATGCCTGCCTTCACGGCCTTGTCACGTGCCACGGATATTGGGATCCCATGCCAGTTGTTCGCGCTGTCGCCCGATAGATCTATAAACTTGCGGTGGCCTTCATATTTGTTGGTATCAATCTGAGCGTGTGCATGAGTAAGGGCGGCGCCAATAGCATTGCTGCCATAAGCTTTGCGATCTCGCGCAAGTAATGCTTATGCGAAAGCTTCAGCGGATTGTTTGTCCTTAATCACCATCCAGGGCACCACGGTATCTTGATTGTCAGCATCAGCCCACTCGATAAATGTTACAGCGATCTTGCCGAGGCCGCCCTTCCTAATGGCAGCGAGGACATTTGGATGCGTAATGGCCGTAGCATAGCCTTGCCGTTGGAACTTGATCTCAGCGTTGTCAATGGAGTTTGATGCGTCGGACAGAAGGACGAGTTCAACATCTACAGCTTCCTTGGCTAAGGCTGAGTTCAGCGATGTAAGCGCCAATAGAAGGCTGGCTAATAGTCCAAAGATCCTGATGAACTTCGACGACATGGCCATGGGTATCCTTTGTCTGCAGGCTAGGCTAGCTTGGCACAAAGAAGGGTAGGCTTCCAATTCCCATGTTGAGTACATGTCGAGTAGGAGCCCAAAAGTGAGTAAGGACTAGAATGACTTTGACCCCTATGCATTCCGAGCTGCTTGGTGATGAGGCAATGGAGGCGCTCTTTTCTGATCGTAGCAACATTCGATACATGTTGAATTTCGAGGCGGCTCTTGCTCGGGCTGAAGCAAGTCAGGGCGTTATCCCCCTAGCCGCAGCAGAACAGATTAGAAAAATTGCATTGGACTTGATGATCGAACCGGAACATCTCAGTGCCGCCACTGCGCGCGATGGCGTGTCGGTTCCTGAGTTCGTTCGTCGTATCAGGGAGGCTGTTGGACCTGTTGCTGGTCCTTATGTGCATTGGGGGGCAACATCGCAGGATGTAACAGATACGAGCCTGGTTCTGCGGCTCCGCGAAGCGCTGGATATAATTGAGCGGCGTCTGAGCTCATTGGCAGAACTGTTGGCAGATATGGCGGATGCTCATCGAGCAACTGTAATGCTTGGTCGAACGCGTCATATGCAGGCGGCACCGATGACCTTTGGTGGCAAGGTGGCTGCGTGGCTATCGTCGGTGCTGCGCCATCTTGAAAGAGTCCGCGAAGTTCGCCCACGCGTAGAAGTACTGTCCTTCGCAGGTGCAGTTGGAACTCTCTCGGTATTTGGTGATAAAGCTGACGCCGTTGCAAAACAGTTAGCGAAAGAGCTCCATCTCGCCCAATCTGATACTGTCTGGCATACGCAGCGTGATCGCATCGTCGAGTTCGCAGATCTCTGTGCCAGTGTCAGCGGTTCACTCGGGAAGATCGGCGCGGACTGCGCACATCTGGCATCCAGCGAAGTAGGTGAGATCTCGATCCGAGGCGCTGGCGGTTCATCGACCATGCCGAACAAAACAAATCCAATATCGGCAGAGATGCTCATAACGTTGGCACGCTTCAATGCAGGTGCGATTTCAGGGGTGCACCAAGCGTCCCTTCAAGAGCATGAGCGTGGTGGCCCTGGCTGGGCGCTGGAATGGCTGACGCTGCCATCAGTTGTCATAACGTGCGGTGCGTCATTGCGAACAGCAGAGGGCTTGATAAAATCTATTGATGTGAACGTCGAACGAATGCGAGCGAATATAGATTCGTCGCTGGGTCTGCCTTACGCAGAGGCCGCATCATTTATGCTGGCAGAGCATATGCCTCGGCAGGAGGCGCAAGCGTTATTGAAGGAGGTTTGCAAATCTGCGCTAGCAGAGCAACGCCATCTGCGGGACGCACTCAGTCAGCGCGCACCTGAGCTATCGGCGGTCCAGAATAGCCTTTTCAGCGACGATTGGATCATTGCAAGCACCAAATCTGCAATCGATCGTGTTCTGGCAAAAGCTCGCGCCCTTGTCGCACAGAAAAACGAAGTCGCACAGAAAAGCGCAACCTAGCCTTTAGTGTCTACTGAGCTGCCTGGATCTCTTCCGGTTCAATGGCGGATCGCCCGGAAATCATGTCTGATGCTTTTTCGGCGATCATTAATGTTGATGCATTGAGGTTTGCCGAAATCATTTTGGGCATGACCGACGCATCTACGACACGGAGGTTTTTCAGGCCATGAACGCGCAGCTCGTGATCAACGACCGATAGGTGGTTCTGAGCTGGACCCATTCGACAAGTGCAGCCAGGATGGAATGTAGTTTGGCCGCGGCGCGTCCCGGCATCCAGAAACTCATCGTTGGTTTGCACGTCATCACCTGGATAGCATTCATAGTCATAGTAGGGGGCTAGCGGGTTTGACTTGAGTAAGGTACGCGCGAGGCGCATTCCCGCAACAAAGATACGGCGGTCTAACTCTTCGCTCAGATAGTTCGTTTGAATGAGTGGTGCATCAAAGGGATCTGAAGACTTCAGCCGCAGGTAGCCGCGGCTCTCAGGTCGCTGCTGCCATGAGGGGACTGTCATTCCAGGTTCGTCTTCCAGTTTACCTTTCACACCATCCATATAACTCGCTGGTGTGAAAGTAAGCTGGACATCAGATCGTTCCGCGGTCACCCCGGAATGCCAAAAGCAATAAACCAGCGTCGGGGTCATAGCGAGGATCCCCTTTCGGCCAAAGGCATACTTGAGCGCTTCACCTGCGAGCGCAAAGCCACGGACCTTCTCATTCATCGTATGCATATTCTTGACGCGAACTACGGTGCGGGATGTGTAGTGGTCCTGTAGGCCCTCTCCGACACCTTCAAGAATGTGGACAGGTTCGATGCCATGGCGCTCAAGCTCCGCCTTCGGGCCAACGCCGGACAATAGCAGAAGTTGGGGAGAGTTATAGGCACCGCCTGATAGAATAACCTCTCTTCGAGCATGAACTGTCTGCTCTGAGCCCTGTGCACCATCCTTCATATAGCGTACGCCGGTTGCCCGTCTGTCCGTAATTTCAAGATTTATGACGTGAGCCTCAGTCCGCACTTCCAGGTTTGGACGTCTCATCGCTGGTCGCAGAAACGCTCGCGCAGCGCTTACTCTGCGACCATCGAGGATTGCGCGTTGGGCGTAGTTGATCCCTTCCTGGCTGCCGGCGTTGTAGTCAGGATTGATGGGTATGCCGTGTTCAACTGCGCCTTGGATGAAGGCGTCGGCAAGTGGGTGCCGGACTTCTGCGTCTGTGACTGGCAGGTATCCATCGCGGCCGCGATATTCTTCATCAGCTGGCCCAATACGCCGCTCCATACGTTTGAAGTAAGGCAAGATGTCCGCATATGACCAACCAGGATTTCCAATTTGCGCCCACTGATTGAAGTCTTCCGCCTGGCCTCGGTTAATTATGTGTCCATTAATCGAACTTGATCCCCCAAGCGTCTTGCCTCTAGGGGAATAGATCCGCCGGCCTTGGGTGTAAGGCCCAGGCTCCTGCTCGTAACACCAGTTGATTGACCGGTCATAGAAGGTCTTCATAAAACCCGCGGGGATGTGGATCATTGGATTGGTGTCAGGTGGTCCAGCTTCCAGGACACACACGGTAACACCTTCATCTTCGCTCAGTCGGTTAGCAAGGACCGATCCAGCTGAACCAGCTCCAACAATCACGTAATCGAATGTATCCATCTCGAATACCTCAGATCCTCTTGGGAGAATGGGCCGGACGTTCACAGCGACGTTGATGTAAGCGAGATTAATGACGGCGGACAATGGTTCGTCGACCAAGTTGAGTATTCATCTAGTTATTGATAGACCATTCATTTAAGCGCCGTGCGAAGCTCATTCCTCACAAAATCGTACAGAGTGGCTGAAGAACATATTTGTCCAAGAATTAATTGATTAACTGAATAACAATGTTGGCGGCTCTGTTCTGCCTAAATGTTGTGAGACCTTGCTAACTGACGGTTCGTCACTAGCGAGGATACCATGAAGGCTCAGGATTTTCAGGCAACTGTCGAGCGGTTGGGCGATCTCAGCCGAGT
>NZGY01000021.1 GCA_002689605.1 Filomicrobium sp. | reverse complement strand
GATCAGGCCCCGGTGCATGGAAGACGAGATGATTAAAGCCGAGATCATAATAAGTCTTGATCCGCTCAACATGCTCTTCCGGATCGGTCGATACAATCCAACGCGACGCTGCGCGCTCCACTGGCAGTGCATCCGCCAGTTTTTCCATCTCGAGCGGATCTTCAACCGACATCTTTTCATCCGGGGACAAAGCCAGCGCTGCCCAATGCGTCGTATCCTGCATCGCGCGATCCATATCCGTGTCGAATGAGACTTTTACCTCAATCATCTTTTCATAATCAGGAACCTCGCGAGAACTGAGCGATCGACCTTCCGCAACATTGGGAAGCAGCTTCTCGGTATAGAGCTCCATTGCTTTGCCGCTCGTGCAAATGAAACCATCGCCCATGCGGCCCGCATACTTCGCCACCATTGGTCCGGCAGCAGCAACATAAATCGGCACCGGCTTATCGGGCTTATCGTAGATTGTGGCACTTTCGGTGGTGTAGTAATCGCCTTCGAACGAAACCCGATCTTCTGTCCAAAGCTGTCGAATAAGGCGGACGGATTCGCGCATGCGCGCGAAGCGTTCCTTCATCTCGGGCCACTGCATCCCAGTTGCAGGGACTTCATTAAGCGATTCGCCCGTTCCAATTCCGAGAATGACGCGCTCAGGAAAAAGCGCTCCCAACGTGCCAAATGCGTGAGCAACAATGGATGGGTGGTAACGAAATGTTGGCGTCAGCACGCTCGTACCCATAACAATCCGCTCAGTCTTCGCGCCCAATGCGCCGAGAAAACTGAACGAGAACGGCGCGTGCCCGTCAGTGTGCTTCCACGGTTGGAAATGGTCACTCACAAAGACGGAATCGAAACCGCATTCCTCTGCCTTCACCGAATAGGCGAGGAGATCTTTCGGCGAAAACTGTTCTGCCGACGCTTTGTAGCCTAGCTTCAGCACGGCCTATATCCTTTCTTGATTGCGTGTTTGCTCAAGGCGCCGATGTCTGCGCCATGTTGATCACCGTTTTCCGCAATTCTTATAGTTACACAGTACAGATTGATGGGAGGCTGACAAGAAGAGATGCGGGCGCGCATGACCCCCGACATATGGGCTGCGTCGCTAAAACTAGCTGCGATCATCATATCGGCGATAATCACCGTCTTATCAGCTCAAATCCTTTGGCTAACGCTATCTATGCCTCGCGGCTGAGCTGCGCTAACTTTTGCTGGAAACTTCATTACATCAGCAGACACGGGAGGCATCTTCGATGTTGATTAATCTCGACGGCCGTCGGATCTACTACGACTTGAATGGACCATCTGATGGGCAAGTCATTTGCTTCACGCACTCGCTTGCCTCTGACGGCGGCATGTGGGCAGAGCAGTTGCCACTGTTGCTGAATGCGGGCTATCGGGTTGTTCGACTAGATATGCGCGGACACGGCGGCAGCGATCCGGTTGCTGGTGATTACACCATGGAACAATTAGCTGACGATGTCGCTGCAAGCCTCGACTTCTTAAGTATCGACAAGGTGCAGTACATCGGCCTTTCTATTGGTGGTATGATCGGGCAAGCGTTTGCCATCAAATATGGTTCAAGACTTATCTCAGCGATGTTCTGCGATACGATGCCTTGCACGCCGGAAGGAGCCGCCGGGGCTTGGGGGCCGCGAATGGAAGCGGTTAAGAATGCAAACTCTGTTGCTCCTCTCGCAGACGGCACAATGGATCGATGGTTCACTCCGGCGTTTAAAGAGCGAAACCCGGATCGATGGAAAGAAATCCACGCAACAATTGCTGGAACGACAGCTGCTGGCTATCTCGGTTGTGCGGGAGCCATCCTGAACTACGACTTCATCCCTCAGCTGCCATCAGTTTCAACACCGACACTCGTCGTTTATGGCTCAGATGATGAAGGTACACCTCCAGCCGGCAACAAGAAGATTGCTGAGCTCATTCCAGGCGGCCGTTATGAAGAGATCGCAGACGCGCGGCACTTCCCCAATGTCGAGCATCCGGACGTGTTCAACAAGATCATGATGGACTGGGTGAATTCACACCGCTAGTTGCCTTTTGAAAAGTGAGAGGCAGCGATCAGTTACACAAATAAGAGGAGACACAACATGGCATTCTGGGAACTGAGACAATACGAGATCCGGCCAGGTAAAATGGACGAGTGGCTGGAGTTTATGCAGGACGTGATTATTCCTTTTCAAGTGAAGCAGGGCATGGTGATTGCTGGCAGCTTCCGCGGAGAAGAAGACGACTCTGTTTATGTCTGGATTCGCCGCTTCGAAAGCGAAGCGGATCGCGAGCGTCTTTATAAGGCGGTCTACGAGAGCGACTTCTGGAAAAACGACGTCTCGCCGAAGGTCGGCGAACTCATCAATCGCGAAGCCATCAAGGTTCAGCGGATTGTTCCAACACGCGCCTCGATACTGCAATAAGCGTCTAGATAAAGTGTGGTGGGGTAAGACTTTGAACCCCGCCGCCGCCTTCTCGTGTTACTTCTCGCCTTTGCCGCCGACCTCAGGGAAAATCCAAAAAGCGATCACAGAGAATACACCGAGAAACAGGGACAGATACTTCGAGACGCCAAGTCCGTTGAGGTCTAGAAAATAGTACCCGGCTATCGCAACGGCGAGCACAATAATCGAAAACATAATTTTTATGCCTGTTGGCATTTTCGCCTCCCACCCAGCTCTTTCCGTCTAGGGCAAACGTACGCTCAAGCTATCCCTAGTAAACCCGCCAAGCTGCTTGTCGTCCCAACTACAAATATAGTGCCAACTAACAAGATCAGCAGCAAGGCCAATCCCAGTTGATTGTCTTGCAGCATACTGGGAAGATCTTGCACGACAAATGGTGAAAACAGAAACACCATGCCTGCTCCAACAATAATCGACGTCCATCGCAACTCGTATATAGCAAACAGGATCGCGAGCACGGTCAATGCTGCCAAGCCCAGCGCGTTGAGAATGACCAAGGGAATGCCAATGCCCCGTCGAACCTCGGCTGGCGCGACGCTTAACGGTAGACTACCACTTATATAAATCCAGCCGGAGCAGACCACTGTCCAGCATCCTACGAAAATAAGCCAGGCCTGCCAGTTCGGTTCAATTGCACTCACGGGCAGTCCTCTGCTTCTTGGCCTGACGAAGGCCCTTTGATCGATGCGGTGCACATATGATAACTTCGAGATTATTGTTTGCAATCGGTTGGACCAGCACACCACCGATTTGTATCAAGCGGTTGGAGGTGTAAATTGAAAACGTATATGGGAGACCGCACGATTGACGGGATCGCGGTGACGGTTGACTGGCAACCACTCGATGAGCGGCGTGATGTTCAGACGCTTTCGGAAGATGGTTTCGAGTGGGGATATGAAGGCCCTGCAGCTGCGCAACTCGCACTTGCTCTGTTAGCCGATCATCTCGGTGACAATGCGGAGGCAATTCGGTTGCATAAACCATTTATGGAACAGATTGTCGCGAACTTTGCTAATGAATGGCAAATGACAAGCGCTGACATGGCTGAAGCTGTCGACGCGTTGCGATCTTAATGGCGATATTCCGCGTTAGTCACAACCTATATGTGCATTTATGCGCATTCTGACGTAGTGTTGTTAGGTTTTCTCGGCGGTAGATGACCGCCCCGCCAAAGGAGCTTCACCCATGGCAATGTCGACCAATGACATGGATACCAACGGCCTGGAAATCGCTTCCAGTGATATGTCGGATCGCCAGCGTGGCTACCGTGATACCTACCGAACACGCATCACGGGTTGGTACAATGGCTGGCTGCACGTGCTTGTTATTTACACGATCGGGTTCACGGCACTGTACATTTACTTATCGGGAATGCAGGATGTCACTGCTCTCGAATGGATGACGGTCCCACTCACATTCTTGATGTGTAACTTCTTCGAGTGGTGGTTGCACCGCTACATCATGCATCGCCCTTCGAAGATTCCTTTATTCCGTGCGGTCTACTCGCGCCATACATTGATGCATCACCAATTCTTCACAGAGAAAGAGATGCGGTTCGCTGGTGAGCACGACTTTAGGGTGACATTCTTCCCACCCTACGCGTTGGTTGTTTTCACATTAATGTCGATCCCAGCGGCACTTGTGCTGGCATGGCTATTCTCAGTCAATGTGGGCTGGCTCTTCATTACAACGACGACATCGATGTATCTGATCTACGAGTTCATGCACTTCTGTTGCCACATCGATGAGAATGCCTTTGTCCGACATATGCCGTTCGTCAATACGCTGCGCCGGCACCATACTGCACACCACAACCAGAACATCATGATGGAGCGGAACATGAATCTGACGTTTCCCATCATGGACTGGTTGTTTGGGACGTCAGATCTCAATCGGGGTCTGCTTGGCCATCTGTTCAATGGCTACGATAAAACATACGAGAAGACGGATATGCGACGCACGTCTGCAACGCCTAAGGTTCACAGGCCACAGCCTGCGGAATAACAAAAGTTACCCGCTTACTGCCTTATGGCTTTGCGTAATTTTGACGGCCGTCATCTTCAACAAAGATGGCGGCCGTTTTCTTTTGCTCGCTCGGCGGATAGGTGAGTTAGTTTACCGCGCTAAGCCGAAGGGTTGTGGAATCTCAGTCTAACTTCCGAACTTGATCGCCTGCCGCACTTCATCTCCTGATGACAGCCGATCAAATCCTTCGTTGATTTCGTTCAAGCCAATCGTTGCCGTTCGCGTCTTCTGCACTGGAAGGCGTCCCTGTTTGTAGAGGTTGATGTAGCGTGGCACATCGCGTTCTGGCGTACACGAGCCCATATAACTGCCACGGATGGCCTTCTCATCTGACACCAATTGATAAGGTGAGAATGCAAACTTGTCCTTTGCTGGCGCCAATCCAGCACTCACCAACGACCCGCCGCGACGGGTCAGGGAGTAAGCTGTTTCCCAAGCAGGTAGCGCACCAGCGACCTCGAAGACAAACTCCAGCCCTCCTTGCGTCAGTTCAAGGATTTCACCAATACTGTCAGGATTGGTTGTATTGAATGTATGCGTTGCCCCAAGCTCCTTGGCGAGCGCCAGCTTGGCGTCACTGATATCGACCGCAATAATCTGTTCTGCCCCGCAGATAACCCCACCCATCACTGCGTTAAGCCCAACACCACCGAGCCCGACAACCGCCATCTTTGCACCGGGATAAACCTTGGCCGTGTTCACAACAGCCCCTACGCCGGTGATTACTGCGCATCCGAAAAGAGAGCCATCTTCAAGTGGCACGTCCTTGTCAATCTTCACGACGGAGCCACGGGACACAACGGCATACTCTGCAAAACAAGAGATACCCGCTGCATGGTTGATTGGCTCGCCATTGAGCTTCAACTTGCGAGTCCCACTGAGCAGTAGGCCCTGAGCCTTAGCCGGTGCCGAGGCCGCACAGATGTTCGGCTTGCCGCCGACACAATCCGAGCAGCTACCGCAGCTCATGACAAACACCATGACGACGTGATCGCCCGGCGCGAGATCTTCAACCCCGGCGCCGACTTCACGCACAATACCGGCAGCCTCGTGGCCAGGCACCGTTGGTAGGGGTCTGGGACGGGCGCCAGCAATGGTCGAGAGATCGGAGCGACAAAGACCGGAATATGCCATCTCGATCATGAGCTCTCCCGGCCCAGGCGGATCGAGTTCAAGTGTCTCTATGCTCAATGGTCGAGAGGCGGCATAAGGTTTAGGCAAACCTTGCTCGAAAAGTACGGCACCCTTCATTTCCATATGCAGATCCTTGCAATACTGCTGAGCGGGCTCTTGCTTTTGAAGGCCCTACACCTGTCATCATCTAATACGTTAGCGAAACCACCAGGTTTGAGCGATCGCAATGCTGATCGATCTGACCGCTTGAAGTTGACAGCCTCTCTTGGGAGGGCGATGACCGTAACCCAATGAACCACTCTGATTGCCCGGAGATGCCCGATGACCTACCTCATCGCTGAAAATGTTCCAAATGAACCCGCAGGTGAACGCTTTCGGAGGCTCGTGGAGTCGCCGGGTATCGTCGAAATACCCGGCGCGCACAATGGGATGGCCGCACTGCAAGCCAAGGCAGCCGGTTTCGATGCGCTTTATCTCTCTGGTGCGGCGATGACGGCGTCGATGGGTATTCCGGATCTGGGCTTTATTACTGTTGATGAAGTCTGTTTTTTCATTCGCCAGCTGGCTCGCGCGTCTGCTCTACCCGTTCTTGTCGACGGTGATACGGGCTACGGCGAAGCTCTGAATGTCATGCATATGGTGAGAAACTTTGAGGATGCCGGCGCTGCAGCCGTGCAAATCGAAGATCAACTGCTTCCCAAAAAATGTGGCCACCTAAATGACAAGAAGCTCGCCACTGCAGAAGAGATGGCAGCCAAGGTGGCAGCAGCCCGCAAGGCACGTCGGCATCTTTATCTTGTGGTCAGGACCGATGCTGCAGCGTCTGAAGGGATCGACGGCGCCGTCGCGCGGGCGAAGTTGTTTTTGGAAGCCGGGGCTGACGCCATTTTTCCGGAGGCGCTCACCAATGCAGAGATGTTTCGAGAGTTCGCCTCGAAAGTCGATGCGCCTGTACTCGCCAACATGACTGAGTTTGGTCGTACTCCTTACTTTACCGCACGCGAGTTTGAAGAGATGGGCTACAAGATGGTGATCTGGCCGGTTAGCTCCTTCCGGGTCGCAGCCAAGGCGCAAGAGGACCTCTATGCAGGCCTGAAGCGAGACGGTGGCACCCACGAGATGCTCGACATAATGCAGACCCGTAAGGAACTCTATGCCACGATCGGCTATCATAACTTCGAAGCCCTGGATCAATCTATCGTTGCGACCGTTACACCAGACGCACCCGAAAAGAGATCACCGGCGAACACGATGCTGGGGCATAACCGTCAAGGAGAATAGAGCATGGCCAATGGGACTTATGTATTCAAAGCTTCGAGTATCGAGGAAAGCACAGGCAGCGCATATCCTGACGCCTATCAGTATGTCACAAAGGACCGCTATGTCCGTCGCCTGACCGATCCGGCTCATCTCACCAACTATGCTGTAAATCTTGTTCGACTTGCCCCCGGCGGTCAGTCGTCTTGCCGCCATGCCCACTCCAAGCAAGATGAGTTTGTTTACATGATGGAAGGCGAGTTGGTGTTGAATACCGATGCAGGTCGACAGACTGTAACCGTTGGTGATTGTGTCGGCTTTCCTGCGGGGACTGGCGACGCCCATCACTTCGTCAACGAAACCGACCAAGACGCCAGTTTTCTTGTGATTGGCGACCGATCTAGCAACGATACTGTCGCGTATCCTGACGATGATATGGCTGCAAAGTTAGATGCAGACGGCAAACTCATAATTACCCACAAAGATGGTTCGCCATACTGATATGATCCTGCGTCACGCTTTTCTAAACGTGCGCTCTACCGCCGCTGCCTTGAAACCCCAGAATGGGCGGTTTGTTTTTTGGATGATCCAGTTCTTATTCTCTGCCTAACGCTACGACAAGATTAAGAGCTTTTTCAAAGTCACCCAGGTGTATCCATTCATCTGCTGTATGCACCTGGCGTTGACCCACGGCAATTGTAACAGCAGGAATGCCATGGGCGACAATCCAATTGGCGTCCATACCCCCATTATTCGTGACCGGCTTGACCTCAAAACCGCATTTTTCGGCGGCAGCAATTGTTTTGCGAACAATCGGCTCGTCGTCACTGAGAGCAAAAGACTCGTATGTCGGTCCAGGACCGAAAGAGACCTCGCCCTTGTCACCCTCACTATTCGCAACTTGGCCAACGGCGCCGCAGAACGCGCTCTTCCAGCTTTCGATGATCTCCGCGCGAAACTGTGCATCATGAGAGCGCGCCTCAGCAAGGATACTCATCTCTGGCATGACAACATTGCTGCCCTGACCGCCCTCAACGATGCCGAGGTTTGCTGACCCCAGCTTTCCGTCTTTGTCGATAACGCCATGCCAACCGTCAGATTGCAATTGCGCCAACGCGAGAGACGCGATGATGCCTGCCGAGACACCACCACTAGGTCGCCCGGCGTGAGAAGGAATACCCGTTACATCGATAGTGAAGCGCTGCGTACCGGTTACGGCTGTTACGAGTTCATGCACCGGTCCGCCATCCAGGTTCACGCACATCGACGGTCTTGGTTCACCAAGCTTGGAGAGATCAAGCCCGCGTGCACCAACAAGGCCGACCTCTTCTTGGATGAAAAATACCAGTGTTGCCGATTGATGATCGCCATTGAGAGCAATCAGTTCGCGAGCAAGGGTGAGCAGTATTGCACAGCCTAGTCGGTTGTCGCCGCCGAGCGCGCGGCCTGGTGCATCATTTACAATACGA
Source organism: Filomicrobium sp. (assembly GCA_002689605.1). Lineage (GTDB taxonomy): Bacteria > Pseudomonadota > Alphaproteobacteria > Rhizobiales > Hyphomicrobiaceae > Tectiglobus. Next base: position 631 of record NZGY01000021.1, on the reverse strand, counting down.
GCGCTTTCTTGTTCGAGACGTGGCCTGCAACCAACTGCGTCAGGCACCGTATCCATGTGGGTACTAAACATGACCCGAGGGCCCTGGCGATGGCCATCTAAATGGACGATCAGGTTGCCAACCTCGCCGCCATATTCGCTTTGGTCCTGAGCGTTGTCATGCAGAATGCTGGCAGCTGGAACTCCCGCATCGATCAATCGCTTACGAATTTCTGCAGCAACTGCCGCTTCCTTGCTCGGGGTGCCTTCAATTGGCAAAAGAGCCATCAGATCGTTTATTGCGGTCTCAATCATCAGTATCTGCCCTTGCTCACTCGCAGCGTCCGCTACCCCGTGTGTCTTCACAAGGAGCCGTTGAGTTGACAACTGAGACTAGCAGACAGCGATAAATTAGAAAGGCAATGCGATTGCCGCAACCAATCTGTCAGAAATGGGCTAAACCCTGTCACATGGCTCAAATATTGGCTAATCGAACGAATACATTCCCATAGCATTTAGTATTCAAATAACCGACTAATTAGATCGGTGATGCATTTCATCAACGTTGCGGGCTCTGTTCTGCCTAAATATTGTGAGACCTTGCTGACTGACGGTTCGTCACTAGCGAGGATACCATGTAGGCTCAGGATTTT
>NZGY01000020.1 GCA_002689605.1 Filomicrobium sp. | reverse complement strand
TTCAACGAGCGCCTCGCGTTGGACTCGGCTGAGATCGCCCAACCGCTCGACAGTTGCCTGAAAATCCTGAGCCTTCATGGTATCCTCGCTGGTGACGAACCGTCAGTCAGCAAGGTTTCACAACATTTAAGCAGAACAAAGCCTGAGGAATGGATTGTTTGTAGAGCTCAATGATCGATCAGATACTCATCTTGTGCGGCTAAGTTTGTTGACGCGTTGTGCAGAACGGAAGTGGTGGGCTTTTGTATGAGTTACGATGCAGCTAATCGAAGCCTAGCCCGCCCGAAAGCGGCTAAGGGTCAGCAGGTCTAATCTTTCTACTGAGCAAATCACGGCAGAAGACCCCGCATAGCGGACTCAATGTGCCCTGCTTGTGCATCAATCAAAGGGGCCACTTTGAGACATCCAGTTGGCATAGGCTTTGCGTTACGGTTAAAGCAGTTCGGTGAAGCCAACTACTCTTTGCCGGCTTGTTCTTGTCCCTTCCATGTCAATCTCTAGTTAAACGTCTTGCTGACCGGTGAAAGCTCGGGGAACGTGTAATCAGCAGTGATTTGCAGTACACCAAAAATTCGACAATCTCGCCTTTGGCCAGTGACCTTAGAAAGCCATTAGCTTGGTTGCAGATCAGGGAAAGTGTGGCTTCAGTGCTCTAATCATTCGATGGAGCCGAGTGGAAAACTAGCTGCGACCCGAATACTGTAATCAGGGTCTGTTCCGTTTTGATCTTTCTGGCGCTGAATTGAACGCTAACGGAATTGACATTGGTGGTGGTCATGTCGCGAGTTGTGAGAACGATGCCTGCGGACGAACAACCATCGCCGACAACCCCTGCCGCAATCGGCACTGTCCGAAGTGCCAAGGACGCGTAGCACGGGAATGGATGGAAGCGCGGGAAGCCGAACTACTACCGGTACAGTACTTCCATGTCGTGTTCACATTGCCGGCTGAGATTGCTAACATCGCCTATCAGAACAAGCGTGTGATCTATGATCTCTTGTTCAAGATGTCGGGCGAAACGATGCTGAGTATCGCTGCTGATCCTGACACTCATTGGAAGCAGGTAAATCTGGCAGCCCTCGAGGGAAATCGCAAGGTTGCATGCAGTTCAGACTTAGCAAGAACGCGATTTCCATTTGTATTGCGGCGACCAAAGAGCAGCATGTCTTGACACACTACTCCAAGTCATTCTGGGTCAGCAGCGATGGTTAACCTAGAAAATCAGTAGCGTGATCAACTTCGCGCAAAAGACTTCAACAGCAAATTAATTCAAGGATGGGACCTGTGACTAAGACGATGAAGGCGCTGGTACTGAAACAGCATGGAGACCTCGATGAGCTGCAGGTTGTAGCAGACTACCCTGTCCCCGAAGCAACGCCAGGTCACGTTGTTATCCGAGTAGGAGCATCGTCCTTCAATTATCATGACGTGTTCACAGTGAAAGGGATGCCAGGCATCAAGGTGCCATTTCCAGTGATCATCGGTCTCGATATGGCAGGAGAGATCACCGAAGTCGGCGCGGATGTTCACGGTTGGAAACCAGGTGATCGAGTGCTTGTGAATCCACTCAATAAGAAGAAGGGCCTAATGGGGGAAATGCTGGATGGCGGCATGGCAGAGTACTGCGTGGTTGCAGCCGATCAGCTTATCAGCATGCCCGATGGCGTCTCCTACGAAGATGCAGCATCACTGCCAGTAGCGTATGGTACGGCGCATCGCATGCTCATTACTCACAACACCGTGAAAGCGGGCGACAAAGTCATGATCCTAGGGGCATCCGGGGGAGTTGGTACCGGCTGCATACTAATCGCCAAGATGCTAGGCGCGGAAGTTATTGCCTGCACATCAAGTGACGAGAAAGTGGAAGCGCTTAAAAAGTTTGGTGCGGACCACGTGATCAATGTCAACGAGGTAGAGTTCCACAAGTGGGCCATCGAAAAGTATGGGAAGCCACAGCGTCGTAGTTATGAAGGCGGTGTGGACGTCTTGATAAATTACACAGGTGGAGACACCTGGGGCCCGTCCCTAAAGTGTGTGAAGCGTGGTGGCAAAATCTTGGTTTGCGGCGCCACAGCGGGGCACGACCCAAAGGAAGACCTCCGATACGTTTGGAGCTTTGAAATTGAAGTCAAAGGCTCGAATAGCTTCTACGACGATGATCTGAACGGTCTGTTAAATATGATCCAAGAGGGCAAGATTAAGCCGGTTATCGATGAAGTTCTACCACTTGAGAAAGCTGCCGATGGCCTAGCTTTAATCAGAGATCGTAAAGTCATCGGCAAGGTCGTCGTCACACCTTAGTTCTTTTGGCCTGGGTCGATTGGGAGAGATTGAAATGTCAGATGAGACGATGACTGTAGAGCGCGTACAAGAGATGATTACGCGCGGTCCTTACCATCAATGGCTGGGACTAGAAGTGTTGGGGCTTCATGATGATGGCATCGAGCTAAAGGCTAAGTGGCGCGACGAGTGGGTTGTCAATCCACAGGGTGGTTACACACACGGTGGTATTCTGGCGGCTTTGGTTGATTTGACAGCAGATTGGGCAATGGTCATTAAGTCAGGCCGCCCATTCCCGACTATCGACTTGCGGGTCGACTATCATGCTGCAGCAATGAAAGGGGACCTGATTGCGCGTGGCAAGATTATACGGATGGGAAGCAGTGTCTCATGCTGCGAGGCCACCATTACGGACGAAAACGGCAAGCTGATCGCAAGCGGCCGCGGAACTTACTCGACATTCGTAAAGAAATGACTAGAGAAAACAATGGCAGCAATGGCAGCAATGGAAGCGACGCGTTTCACCAACTTAGGCGATTTGATACCTCGAGACCGAGATCTTGGGAAAGTCGCCATTGTTGACCTGGGTGGTGAAGAGGCTCCACGCGATTTCACTTATTCCGACTTAGATAACACGGCCAACGCTGTTGCACGCTCATTGATTGCCCGCGGATTTGGGCAAGGCGAGCGAATCGCAATCTTGTCTGCCAATCGCTTCGAGAACCTGGCTGCATATTTCGGTATCATGCGGGCCGGTCTGGTAGCAGTGCCCGTGAACTTTAAGTTTCCACGCAGGATCATCCACGACATCCTGCAGGACTGTGGAGCCAAGCTCGTATTTTGTGATGCGACGAGGAGGCCTGATTGTCCAACGGATCTACAATCCGTGGATTTCAGTGCGACCGGGCCGGAAAGTTTCGAAAACTTCCTTAATCCGGGAGCGCATCAAACAGTTACGCCTAGGCCTGACGACCCGGCAATGTTTCTCTATACGTCAGGGTCAAGCGGAAGACCCAAAGGCGCGATTCTCTCACATCACAGTCACATATGGGTTGCCGAGACACGTCTTGGCAAACAAGACTTATCGGGGCATCGCTATCTTATTGCGGCTCCCCTGTTTCATATGAATGCCCTGGCGCTTGCAAAGCTGGCCGTGATGGGCCACAGCACTATGGTTATACTTCCTCAGTTCAATGCCCGTGAGTACATAGATGCGATCGCCAGATATAAGGCGACCTGGCTAACAGCAGTACCGCCAATGTTGGCTATGATGCTCCGCGAAGAGGACTTGCTCAAGGAAACCGATCTATCCAGCGTAAAGTTTGTACGTATGGGATCAGCTCCCGTTAGCCAGAGCCTGATGCAAAACCTAAAGCGCCTGTTTCCGACGGCTGCGATTACCAATGCATATGGGACTACCGAGGCCGGCCCTGTTGTCTTTGGTCCACATCCAGATAGCACGCCAACTCCCGAGACATCTCTTGGTTGCGCCCATCCACTTTCATCGCTGCGCCTCGCGGACGATGAAAACCGAGATGTCGGGCAGGGGGTGCTTGAGATGAAGTGTCCAGCGTTGATGAATGGATATCACAATCGTCCTGATCTCAGACCACCTTTCACCGAGGACGGGTTTTACATAACAGGTGATGTCTTCCGTCGCGACGAGAACGGTTTCTACTACTTCGTTGGTCGTGCAGACGACATGTTTGTCTCGGGGGGTGAGAACATATACCCATCAGATGTGGAGCGCATGCTGGAACGGCATCACGCGGTAGGTCAGGCCGCAGTGGTCCCAGTGGACGATGATATCAAGGGCACTAAACCCGTTGCGTTCATTATTCTGAAGTCTGGAGCACAGGCGAGTGATGAGGAGATCAAGAATTTCGCGCTCGAAAATGCACCAGCGTACCAACATCCACGCGCGGTCTGGTTTGTTAAAAATGTACCACTCGCATCAACAAACAAAATTGATCGCGGCGCGCTCAAGGCCGAGGCCGCTCAGCGAATGAATGCTTCCCAAGCATAGGCTTTATTTACAAGCTTCAGGTACCCGCACGAATTTAACTTTAGATTTTTGGAATCAGAAGCTGCAGTTCCTAGTTAGTTCCTGAGATGATCATCACCTTGAACTCAGAGACAGTCCCGGTAGCTGAAATGCGGAAATTGCCAGCGACTGATGCACAAGTTGTTGCGATAAACGGCCTGTAGGCCCAGGTCGTTATTCTTCGGCCATCCGGCGTCTGCAAATATTCCCAACGACTCTCAAAGCACCGCAATCTTTCACTGATGAAATTGCTGCTTCTAAAGTCTAACTCCAAGTTGCATAGTATGAAGGTTAGTGCAGCTGCGATGTTGTAATTGTGCGGCCCATGAGGCTTCGCATTGGGGATTATGAAATGAACGATGAAGAGTTCCGACGCCAAGCAAACGCATTAGGCTTAGGCAGATTGGCAGCCCAGCACGACGCTGATCTCCGAAAAGGACTTCAAAACGGGAAGTCATTGGCAGAAAGAATACCAAAAGACATGCACTGGTCGGAGGAGCCGGCCCACACATTAAGTCTGATCACTCGCACTCGGGTAATAGCATGACAGATCTTGCGTATCTCGGAATTGTAGAAGCTTCCAAACTTTTTACCTCGAAAGAACTCTCCCCCGTCGAATTGTGTCAGACCTTGCTCAAGCGGATTGACCGTCTCGACCCTAAGTATCATGCGTTTATCAGGACAACACCGGAACTGGCGATAGATGCGGCCCGCACCGCGGAAGCAGAATTTTCGGCCGGCCGCATTGCGGGGCCAATGCAAGGCATTCCGTTCGGTTTGAAAGACATCATTGATCTCGCAGGTATTGCTACGACGTGCCACTCGAAACTCTTCACAGACCTAATTGCTGATGCTGACGCAGATGTGACCGCTCGACTTAAAGCTGCCGGCGGTGTGCCGATGGGTAAACTTTCGACACACGAGTTCGCACTCGGCGGGCCCTCCTACGATCTACCTTGGCCGCCTGCCGTAAATCCCTGGGGTGGTGCTCATTTTCCAGGTGGATCATCATCGGGATCAGGAGTCGCGGTCACGTCCGGCATGTTACCTGCCGCACTCGGTACTGACACTGGTGGATCTGTCCGCAACCCGGCCTCAATGTGTTCTATTGTCGGTATGAAGGCAACTTACGGCCGCGTCTCTCGGCGAGGCGTGTTCCCGTTGTCCTACTCCATGGACCACGTCGGGCCAATGACGAGAAATGTTGCCGACAACGCTGCTTTACTGCAGGTCTTAGCAGGTCATGACGTCGATGATCCAGCGAGCGCCAACGTTGAAGTGCCGGATTTTTCCGCGGAGCTTGAGAGCGGGATCAAAGGCCTCAAGATCGGTCACGTGCGCCACTTCTATGACGGTGATCTAGAAGCCCATCCTGAGATGGCCAAGGCGGTTGATGAGGCAGCCGAGACCTTACGCCAACTCGGTGCGGAAGTTCGCGAAGTCCAACTACCATCACTGCAGGACTTTACGGATTGCAACAGGATTATTCTGGGCTCAGAGGCTTACGCGATCCATCGCCACTGGCTGAGGGATCGCCCAGAAGATTACGCGCAGTCGACGCGCCAACGGATGTTGAACGGCGCTAACATCAGCGCTGCAGACTACATCGACGCGTTGCGCTGGCGGTCGCGTCTGATTGCAGAGACCGATGCTGTGATGGCAGAACTCGATTGTGTAATTACGGCATCCAGCCTCGATCCTGCTGCACGCCTTGATGACGCGGAATCGCTGGAGCGCTCTTATCCTCGGCAATGCCGACAACCGTTCAACGTCACGGGGCAACCTGCAATAGCGATCCCGGCCGGGTTTTCGAGTGATGGTCTTCCGCTTTCGATCCAGATCGTTGGTCACGCGTGGCACGAAGCGCGAGTATATCGCGTCGCAGCTGCTTATGAGCAGGCAACAAACTGGACCGCGCAGCATCCGCCAGGGCTGGATTGAAGGATCTGCACGGGGCAGGCCCTTAAAGCAAGAAAACCGGTAACTCGGACCCGTCAACCGGTAGTCTCGGAGCAAGGGCGATCATCGTATTTGTGTGGAATATTCCAGGAGGTTTGTCATGGCTCAATGTGTAGAAGATCCAGGGCGTCTGAGAGAGCTCGCAGCTAGGATTGCAGCCGAGGAACTGTCGCCAGTCGATTTGGTTCAAAGATATTTGGATCGCATCGATGTGGTGCAACCTCTCGCCGAACCCTGGCGAGAGGTTGATGGAGAGCGCGCACTTGCCCTTGCCCAGAAGCGAGAAGAGCAGGTGGCGCGGGGGGAAATACTGGGACCTTTGCACGGAATTCCGTTCGGCGTGAAGGACATCATCGACGTCGAAGGACTGCCAACCCGATGCAATTGCCACGCATTCGAGGGTCGAGCACCCTCCCAGGCAGACGCGGAAGTTGTGGTTTCGCTCAGAGCAAACGGGGCAATTCCCCTTGGTAAACTTCACACAACTGAATTTGCTTTCTTTGATCCATCACCGGCCCGCAACCCGCACAATACAGCACATACACCTGGCGGTTCCAGTAGCGGTTCTGGAGCGGCCGTTGCATCTGGCACAATTCCATTGGCGTTAGGAACGCAAACAATGGCATCGCTGAATAGGCCGGCAACATATTGCGGGATTGCAGCCTTTAAGCCAAGTACACGTTCTGTGAGTGGCTTCGGTGTCAGTCCACTTGCGCCGACGTTTGATACGGTTGGGTTCTATGGCTGGAGTGTTGACGATGCAGTCTACGCATACGAGTCTTACATGCGGCGCGGGATATCGCCTGTGGGGCAGTCTGGATCGTTCCGGGACGCCAGAATTGTCGTTCTTGAAGATGAGCTCATTGCCGACATGTCAGCAGATATGAAAGCTGGCCTCAACCAGACTGTTGATCGGCTGCGGGCTGATGGACACATGGTTGAACACCGTCCTGCACCGGTTCAATTTGAACGCGTTGGTGAATTGCATTGGAATATCCTTGCTTATGAAACAGGCCGCACTCTATCTCACATGTTGGATTACCCGAAGGATGCGGTTGGAGAGCGCATTCGGAGTCTGATTCTCGAAGGTAAAGCATTGTCAGATGAGTTGTGCTTAAAGAACCGGTCGGAATTGGCAGCAGTGCAAGAGAATTTTTTCAGGGCTTTTAATCCAACAGATGTGTTCTTGTGGCCAGCCACGCCAGGGCCAGCGCCCAAAGGCATCGCGTCAACTGGTGAACCAAAATACATTGCACCGTGGACAGCGCTTGGCGGACCAATGGTTTCTCTACCATGCGGTATGTCCGGCGGCATGCCGATAGGTTGTTTTGTAAGTTCTGCACCTGGCACCGACCATGCCCTCGGTGAGCTTGCTCGTAGCATGGCTAGCTAGCTCAAAAGGAGGACAAACCAACCGAAATGACTACTCAGAAGATGTTCCTCGCCCGTCCTTAGATCGGCACTCGGATACGGATGCCACTGTCACAAGAGGAGCAGGCTTGCGAGGTTCGGTGCAAGTACTTTTCTTGATCTTCCTGCTTCACCTTAACTCCAGCACCGATGAATGTCCGCGATGGGTCTTGGTCGTGTCAAAACTCGGTTTGATCATGCGACACAGGTGGTTGAGTACATTCTGTTTTGATTTGACCGTCGTTCCGCGCTGCAAACGGCT
>NZGY01000019.1 GCA_002689605.1 Filomicrobium sp. | reverse complement strand
CCTCGCCGGCGCCATGAGTTAGAAGGGAAAACTACATCAGAGCCGAACAGAGCCAATTTTATGGATCTGCCAGAAACAGCAAACTGAGCTGGTGCTAATATTAAATTCTGCTTAAACCGGTTTCGCGCGCATTAACCCTGTCGGTGCCATCAGCATATTGCACTGTCAGCCGCATAACTGACCACGTTCAACCCTCACCATTCCACTCTGGTTTTTGCGGATCGAAGTGGTTTCGTAGTCCTGCCCATACACTGGGATATTTGACTTGCAGCGTCGGCAATTCGGCAGCGTACTTTGTTAGCTGCTGCGGGTAGCGCGTCTCAAACATGAAAGCCATCGTATTATCGAGTTTTTCAGGTTTTAGCTACTTCATGGAAGCGCCGTAGAAGGCATCCGCGTCTGGCCCATGTGGCAACATCATGTTGTGAATGGACATACCTCCCGGAACGAAGCCTTCTGGTTTGGCATCGTAGACACCTTCTATGAGCCCCATGAACTCAGACATGACGTTCATATGGTACCAAGGTGGACGGAATGAATTCTCCGCTACTAACCACCGCGCCGGAAAGATCACGAAGTCGATGTTCGCTGTTCCGGGCTGCCCAAGCGGTGCCGTTAAGACCGTAAATATCGACGGGTCTGCATGATCCTTGAGGGTTGGTCCTACAGGGGAGTAATGCCTGAGGTTGTACTTGTAGGGTGCGTAGTTGCCGTGCCAAGCAACCACGTCCAACGGTGAATGATCGATCTGGCATTGATGGAACTGGCCGCACCACTTAACGGTCAACCTGCAAGTCGTTCCATCTTTGCGCTCAAACGCTGCAACGGGCGTCAGGAAGTCACGTCGATTAGCTAGACAATTTGCGCCGATCGGCCCTCGCTCCGGACAGGTAAAATGCTCGCCGTAGTTCTCGCAGATGTATCCTGCCGCCTGTTGCGTCCCGGCTTGCCGGCTGACCTTGAACTTTACGCCGCGCGGAATGACGATGATTTCGCCTGGAGCACACGCGATGATACCAAACTCGGTCATAAAGAGTAGATCGCCGTCCTGCGGAACGATTAACAGCTCTCCATCTGCATCATAAAAATAATCGTCTTCCATATCGCGGGTCACCGCAAACGTATGGATGGCATAACCGTTTTGAGTATGGACATCGCCTCCTGTCGCGATGGTGCGGATACCTGTCACGAAGGTGAGTTGCTCATCAGGAACGGGCGACGGGTCCCAACGCATTGGGGCAAGTGGCAGCTTGGACTCGCCGACCGTTGGCGCCGACCGAAAGTAAGGCATCTCGATCGCTGCAAAATCTGTAATATGCTGAACCGTTGGCCTCATTCGATAAAGCCAAGATCGCCTGTTCGTCGCGCGGAGCCGTGAACGGCGTGCCGGAAAGTTGCTCGGCATAGAGCCCATAAGGACATCTTTGCGGTGAATTCTGACCAACTGGCAAAGCACCTGGCAAAGCTTCAGTCTCAAAGTCGTTCCCAAAGCCTGGCATATAGCCTTCGTTGTAACTGGCTCTTGTCTTTGCGACGATGACGTCCTGCCCGACATGTTCGTTCATGTCAGCTCCCTACCGTTTGCCTAGATTTCCTATGATGCTTTTAGCACATCGCGAGCAAATTGGTCTGCCTCAGAGGCTTACTCTTTGACGGGGGTGTCTGATTCTCTCATCAAACTCATCGCAACCGACTTCGAGCAATTGTCGCATATTCTCAACAACGTCCTGCTTCATCATAAAAGCGTTGCCAAGTTATGATCCTCCGTCGTTCTTGATCGTCTCAAGCAGACTTCCAGTCTGCCTCTCAGATCGTTGAAACTTTGAGTTTAAGGACACTTCAATTCGATGTTGGCGTGTTGGCAGACGACGGCCAGGTGCCGAGCATTGCACTTGATTTATGCTACTTTCCTGCCGAACAGAGCAAACTCTCAAACGGTGCAGGCAACTCAGTGCGTTATCTGATTCGCAGTCGATTTCGGTATTCACGGTGCTTCACGCAGACCGAATGGACGTGAGGATCATGTCCAATAGCCCGACACACGTGTTCTTGCTCCGAGAAATAGTTCCGTAGTTTACGGAACGAGGTACGGATGCCATAGCTCTTGCGCGCCACCTTATACAGGTTCTTGATCTCACAGTATGGCATCGCGTGTTATCCAGTGCCCTTAATCCACTGGAACTCATCCTTACACTGGATAGCAGCGCTGGCTGGTGCTGCAAGTGTCATTGCACTGCCTGCTGCTGCGACTGCAAGAGCTGCAATTGTCTTCTTCATTGGAAGTCTCCTGATCTCGATTTCTAGTTTCTTAGAGCATTGTTCGCGTGCTGTTTCCAAACACGTTCTGGAGATCAATTCACGCGAATCTAGCTCCTGGCGCTGTTACGCAGGAGACACCTGAATGTATGACTTTCTTGTGAACGGTTTGCTAGTTAACTACAGAATTTTTTCCATTGGCCCGCTGTGAAGTTCATCACAAGTCTTTTTGTGTTTGCAGTTTTTCCGACCAACGTGACATACGAGAGCCGCAGTCTGATAACTTTGGCTCACTTTTCGACGGGCGTTGATTAGCTTACTAGCTTTCAGATCGTAATACACGAAACGCACTCGGAGCTCAGTCCATGCTGCCCGCTGAATACGAAATCACCGGCAAGACCGTCTTTGTTACCGGTGCGGGACGGGTGATTGGAAAGGGGATTGCCCGGGTCTTGGCTGAAGCCGGCGCTGACGTAGCGATAGACGCTCTAACACCCACATACGTCACCGAACTCGCCAAAGAAATCGCGGACGAAACTGGCCGCCAAGTCATTCCAATCATTGGTGATGTTACAAAAGCAGATTCCGCGAATGCAGCTGTGCAGGAAGTCCTGGCCGCGTTCAGCAAACTTGATGTTCTGGTAAATGCACTTGGTGACTCGCTTAAAGAGTCTCTCGTTGGACTGCCTGATGGGGACAGACCTGGTCAGCCCATTTCCGATGAAGATCTGATGTTCATCCTCGATATAAATCTATCTGAAGCCCTCTATTGCACTCGAGCAGCTGGTCCACACATGCTCGAACGCCGATCCGGTAAAGTCATCAACATCTCTTCGTGGACGGGCATTCAAGGTGGCGGCAATCTTGTGCTCTATACCGCAGCCAAGGCTGGCCTAGTTGGCTTCACAAGGGCTCAAGCATTGGAGTGGACGCCGTATGGCATCCAAGTCAGCTCGATCGCGCCTGGATTGTTTCCGGATATTATGACTGGCGAACAGGAGCGCTTCGATGAAATGACTGCCCGCGCTCGTCAGACAGTTCCTGTCGGGCCGCATGGTGAATTGCGTGAAGCGGGATTATTGGCTCTCTACCTCGCCTCATCGGCATCCGACTACATGACAGGCCAAACCTTGATGTTGGATGGTGGCCTGGGCTTGTAGTCCTAAGCGGCGATCAAGACTCAATCGATCCCTTTGCCGGCAACTCACACGATTGCTGGGAGTGATAACAGCAGGCGCACTGCTCTTTTCGCGCTACTTCAGCTTCACGTCACCCGGTGCCGGTGGATCTCGTTCGAAGACTTCTTTTATCTGCTCCTGGCCCACTTCAATCTCGACACCGGCACGCTCGTTCTGAAGCATCATTGGCGATCTTGAATCGAGTGTATCCCACCCCCGCGCCATCGCTTCGCTCATATCGGCATAGGCCATGTTGGCCAACCGCATCGGCACGCCTAGTTCTCGGCCAAGCTCGGTTGCCAATGTCATGTCCTTGAATGCCAATTTCAGAGCGAATGCTGGCGGCTCGTAGTTATTGGGAAGGAACTGCGCTGCCAACCTATCGAACGCACGCCCGCGGCCTCCTGCACCCGTTCGAACAGCCTCCCATAAGGCCAGAGGCTCAACACCTCCCTTTACACCCATGGTAAAGACTTCGGCCAGTGCCGTTTGGACGGCGTAACCCGCGCAGTTGTGCACGAGCTTCGCGACGGACCCAGCGCCGATCTCACCGATGTACCGCGCCTGGTCCGCAAAAGCGTCGAGCAAGGTTTTGTGTTCGTCAAATTGTGCTTTTGGGCCACCGACCCAGATTGCAAGCTGGCCTGTGCGCGCACCACCCGGGCCGCCGCTTACTGGCGCATCTAGAAAATGACGTCCAGCCTCTTCATACCGAGCGCCAATTTCTCGAACAACGCGTGGTGCGTTTGTTGATAGGTCAAACACTGAAGCGCCAGGCTTAAGCCCACCAAGAAGCCCCGTTTCTGAATCGCAGGTTACAACTTCAACATCCTTGGGACCTGGGAGAGACAGAAAAACAACATCGCAAATCTCTGCCATCGCTCTTGGACTATCTGCCCATTCTGCACCATCATCGAGCAGAGGCCGGGCGGCTTCGCGATTGATATCATGAAGAACAAAGCCGTGGTTGGATGTCTTGAGATGAGTTGCCAAGTTAGCCGCCATGAAAGCGCCCATGGTGCCAAGTCCGATAAAGCCGACTTTCATACGTCTTCCCTCCTGATACGCAACGTGTCTTGCTGAAAGCGAATGTGTCGTCGGTTTCCCGCATTCTCATTTCGCTTCGGTATCGGAGCGTAACTCGTGACAAGATACGGTCAACTCGCAGGGTGATAAGTTTGGCTTCTTACCATGCATCAATCATCGGTCGCTTTTTACCGTCGCGCTGGGCAGGTGGTCTGATCGATGCTAGCAAATTTACCAGCCAGAAACGCGTTTCAGCTGGATCTATCGTGTCGTCTATTGGGAAGGTTGTTGAGCGTTCCAATGCCTTACCTTCTTGATACGATTGCGCGACCATCTCCTCGAAGTATTGTCGGCGTTTATCTGTATCCTCAATCGCAGCCAGTTCGGCGCGGTAGCCGAGCTTGACCTGGCCTTCCAAACCCATTGGGCCGAACTCACCGGTCGGCCAGGATACGGTGTAGTATGGCGCATTGAAGTTTCCACCAGCCATCGCAATCGCGCCAAGGCCGTAAGCCTTGCGCAAAACAACGGTGAAGAATGGTGTTGTCAGATTATTGCCCACCAAGAACATTCGCGCGGCGTGACGCACCAGAGCCGTCTTCTCGACTTCTGGTCCGACCATGATGCCCGGCGTGTCACAGAGGTTCAACACAGGCATATCGAAGGCATCACAAAGTTGCATAAACCGCGATCCCTTGTCCGCGCCATCTCTATCTATGGCGCCACCGAGATAGCGCGGATCATTAGCAATCACACCAACCGGTCGCCCCTCGACACGGATAAAGCACGTCACCATGGTCTTGCCAAAGCCTCGGCGCAGTTCGAGGACCGAGCCTACATCCGCCAGTGTATTGATAACATCGCGGATCTCATAAACACGCAGCCTGTTTTCCGGTACGATCGCACGCATACGGCGTTGATCCGGCGCTTGCCATTCTGCGGTGCGACCCTGAAAGTAAGCCAAGTATTTCTTTGCGATTGCGGCGGCTTCTGCCTCGTCTGCTACGGCAATATCGACAACGCCGTTGGGCACTTGGTCTGCCATCGATCCAACTTCTTCGGGCTTAAAGACGCCCAGCCCTCCGCCTTCAATCATCGCCGGGCCACCCATCCCAATGTTTGCATTGGCCGTTGCAATGATCACATCGCAACATCCGAGTAGAGCTGCATTGCCGGCGAAGCATCGACCGGACACAATGCCAACAAGCGGCACCAGTCCGGAAAGCTGCCCGAAATGCTGAAAGGTATTTTGGCCAACAAAGCCGCCATAATCGCTCTCTCCGGGACGACCGCCTCCGCCCTCAGCAAACACGACCAATGGCATGCGTCCGCGTTCTGCTACGTCCAATATTCGATCTGTTTTCCAGTGATTGTGGACACCCTGTGTTCCGGCGAAAACCGTGTAGTCATAGGCCATAACAGCCGCGTGATTGTGAGGATCATCGAATAAGTGACGATTGATTTGTCCCACACCAGCGATCATGCCATCGGCGGGGCTACGCTTTAGCAAGTCCTCAATTGACCTTCGCCGACGTTGAGCTGCCACGACCAGCGGGCCATATTCCACGAACGTGTCGGGATCAAATAAGTCCGCAACATTCTCACGCGCAGTCCGTTGATTGGTTTTTCGCCTTCGGGCGACTGCAACAGGCCGGTTCTCGTCACGCGTTAGATTGCGGCGTTCGAATAATTCTGCCAAATCTGCACGAATGTGATCGAGATCGACATCTTCCTCTTGCGAAACTTGCTCGCTGCCACTCGCGGACGGATCAAGCACCATGAGCACATGCCCTTCCCAGATTGTGTCGCCCTCTGAGACGTTGAGATTGGCTATGATGCCGGGCTCTGGAGCTGCAATCACATGCTCCATTTTCATGGCCTCCATAACAGCCAATTGCGTACCAAGATTGACTTGCTGACCGTCACTCACGTCAACCGAAATGACCGTTCCCTGCAGCGGCGCCCGTACGGCAATCACTCCTTCCAAAAGATCATCGTCATTGATTTGAGCTGGCCGCGCAGCCGTAACTCCTTGCGATTGACCATGTGCCAACACAGAGAGTGGATCGCTTGTGTCAACGCGCGCACCGGCCTGAGGTGGACCCGCCTCGGGAATACCTGCCATGGTGTTTGCAAAATAGAGATGGCGTTGATCTGCATCTGCGTCTGCAACGAGTTCAGAGGCATGATCCTCCACGAAGTTTGTATCTGTCGCGCCGTCTCGCACCGCTCCATGCCCAAGAAGAGCTTTCAAGAATGACACGTTCGTCGACACACCATCGATATGAAACTCACAAAGCGCGCGATAAGCCTTGATGAGTATGGTTGGTAATGTTGCGCAGCGATCGAAGACAATTAGCTTGGCCAGTAATGAGTCATAGAATGGACTGCTGCGATATCCGGTGTAACCATACCCATCCACCCGAATGCCACGACCTGATGGCGGAGCGTATGCTGCTAGTGTTCCACCGCTCGGTCGCACATCACCGCTACTCGTCATGGTTTCAGCGTTAATTCGAACTTGCAGCGCCATGCCCTCTGGTCGCCTGACTTGTTCAGGTAGAAGCTTCAAATCGCTTAGGCTATTCCCTTCCAAAAGCTGAAGTTGCAGCGCTACCAAGTCATAACCGGTGACCTCTTCTGTGATGGTGTGCTCCACCTGAAGGCGAGGGTTCGCTTCAATGAAGAAGTGCTCACCGGTGTCAATATCCACCAGGAACTCTATAGTCCCGAGGCTGAGATAATTCGCAGCCCTCGCAAGCCGCAATGCAGACGCTATTAAACGATCGCGGAGCTCGGCACTTACGTTCGGGGCCGGCGCGATTTCTACAATCTTTTGCCGGCGCCGCTGCAACGAACAATCGCGCTCCCAAAGATGTGAGACGTCAGTTCCGTCGCCTATGATCTGCACTTCAATATGTCGAGCTCTCCGTACAAGGCCTTCGACGAAGACATCACCGTTGCCGAATGACGCCTGCGCCTCTGAGGCGCAACGTTCATACGCCTCTTCGAGTTGATCCAAGGCATGGACTGGGCGCATTCCGCGTCCGCCGCCGCCGGCGACGGCCTTGATCATGATAGCGCCGTTCTCGCCCAGGCTCGATAGGAACGCTTTGACTTCATCCAGCGTCGTCGGTGCTGACGTTCCTGCGATGACTGGTACATCATTTTGAATTGCCAGCGCGCGTGCCGCGTGCTTGTCACCGAAGAGAGCGAGAGTTTCAGCCGTTGGCCCGACGAAATGGATGCCGGCTTGCCGGCAGCGTTCTGCGAACACAGCATTCTCTGATAGAAAGCCATATCCAGGATGGATAGCTGTTGCGCCAATCTCACTGGCAGCAGCCAGGACTGCAACCTGATCCAGGTAAGCCGCGACGCCACGTCCAGGGAGTACGCAGACCTCATCGGCCTTTCGTGTATGGAGGCTGTTGGCATCGTCTTCCGGATGCACTGCCACGGTCTGCCAGCCCAGTTCTGCAGCCGTTCGTAGAATCCGCACCGCGATTTCACCTCGATTTGCAACCAGCAACTTTCCCGACTTCATGTGATTGCGCACTTAGTCAAATTTCGAGACGACGACATACCTGTCTTAAGCTATGGAGCGTGCCGCGCATCAACCATTGATCGAATATTCTGCTGACGATAGTCAGCAGCTCATCCGTTCAGATCGGAGCCAGAAAGCTCCCGATTGAATTGACGCAGGCTCCCGCCTGAATAGGCTGATTGGAAAACTAAAAGACTGCCTTATTGGGAGGGCACCAGAAATGTATATGACCCAGGCCTTGCACCGGGCAGCAAAACTCTATCCGAATGTGCCAGCACTGATATCCGAGAAGCGTAACTTTACCTGGTCTCAAATGATTGATCGGGTTGCTCGGCTTGCTGGAGCGCTACGAAAGCTGGGACTGCAGACTGAAAATCGAGTGGCGATTTTGTCCCTGAACTCGGAGCGCTACGCAGAGTACTACTACGCTACGTTCTGGGCTGGCGCCAATGTTGTTCCAGTGAATATTCGATGGTCCATCCCTGAGCATGTTTATTCGATTACAGACACGACGAGCCTGACGCGTCTGCTCTACGGTGCTTCACCGATCACGCAGGCAATCTTGAAAGAGGCCATGGCGAGCATGCCAGCAACGCGCTTTATTCATGCCTACGGTGAAACAGAACTCGCGCCGCTGGTGACGCTTCTCGGCTCTGACTATCATGTCCTCGAGGGACCAAAGTCCGAAAAGATCCGCTCAGTCGGCCAACCGGTTGTATCGGTAGAAGTCGAAATCGTGGATGAGAGCGACAACGAGGTCTCGCGCGGCACTGTCGGAGAGGTCCGCGTGCGTGGAGCGAACACGATCCATGGCTACTGGCGCAAACCAGAGCAAACAGCAACCACGTTACGCGATGGCTGGGTCTATACCGGTGACGGCGGATATATGGATGAAGATGGTTTTGTCTATATTGTCGACAGAGTGAAAGACATGGTGATCACGGGCGGCGAGAATGTGTTCTCGGCCGAAGTAGAAAACGCCATTATGCAATTCCCTGGTCTGGCTGAATGTGCTGTTATCGGTATCCCTGATGAGAAATGGGGTGAGGCTGTGCACGCCATAGTAGTCCCCCGCGAAGGGGAAAGTCCGGATCCGGACGCCATCATGGAGCACTGCCGCGGGCTTATTGCGGGATACAAGTGCCCGAGAAGTGTGGACATTCGCCCGGAAGCTCTTCCCAAGTCCGGTGCTGGAAAAATCCAGAAATTCGAGTTGCGCGCGCCGTTCTGGGGAGGTCGGGACCGCCATGTGAGTTAGGCCTGAGTGCCTCCGGTCGAGTTAATCCATAGCGCATGACGTAGAAAAGCTTTTTGCCATGACAACTACTCTGGATCGCGCAGCGCCTTTGGCCGGTTGTTTCCCATCCCACTGGCCAGTGGAATGTGGTGGCAATCGCCGACAGAAAGCTACGCCTGGCGGACTGAACGCTCGCGGCTCAGAACCCAGCGTAACGACATCGATCAATGGCCGCTGGAACGTGATGATGGTTTTCCGCGGCTCGCATGAACTCTATATGGGCGGAACGATGCCAGCCTTTACTGGTCCACCGCCGTTTGGTTGGCTGCAGCGGCTCGACCCTGAAACGCTAGAGGTTTTGACCCAATCGCCAGAGTTACCCTGCGGCGAGCATGTCTGGTGCGGAGCAATAGCCGCGCATCAAAATGGAGACGTTATCAAGGTCAACGGGAATTTCGTGCATCGGCTCGATGCAGACTGCCAGATCAATTCTGAGCGTCAGTTGCCGATTGATCAGGCGCACAATGGCTTGCTTGTCTTATCCGATGGCACCATCGTCACGAAAGATCTTCGTCTTGCAAACCAGGGGCCGTCGACAATCACGCGTCTTGATCCAGACACACTCGATTTGGTTGGCGAGCCGCTCGCTCTTCCAGAGGGTTCGATGGGCCGGATCGCTAGCGATGTCACTCCTGATGGCGAATTTATCTATATTCCTGGCATTGAGCATGTCTGGCGAATTCGTGTTGAGCCAGAGCGTTTGGCGATCGACAAAAGCTGGACACCAAATTACAGGCAGTCAGATAGTGACCAGGGACTTTCCTGGGATGGTTGCATTTCCGACGGTGCGCTTTGGCTGATGGATTGTGGCGATATCGGGTCCCTTCGTGCAATCTACGGCGTGCATCCGAACGGTCGCTTGATCGAACCAACTGATAGACTGAGTTGGCGCCGACCCGCGCCGTGGTCGGGTGCCCAACGCCTCGTACGCGCGGACCTGCAGGACGGCACCGTGCAGTCGATTGCTCCTTTCGGTACTCCAGGGGGGGGTATCATTGCTCCGCCGGTGCATGTTCCGGAACACCAACTCTGCATTGCCTGGGATAGCATCAACGGTGGACTTGCCGGTATTTCGACACAGGGCGACAGCCTGGAAGTCGCCTGGACTACTGATGCACGACCATCAATGCAGCCAGTTGTATTTCCGGATACAGGAGAATTGGTCATCAATGACTTTGATGGAGATGACGACAAGCTGATAGTGGTTGATATGACCACCGGAGAAATTGTGAGCCGGGTTAGTACCGGATCCCGTCTCGCTAACGGCATGTTTCTAACACCGGGCGTTGATCGGGATATCTACTATCGTTCCACTTTCGCTTGTGCAAGAGTCCAGTGGCAATAGTCAGAACCGTCACTGCAGACGCAGGAAACCCGCGATGAGCGAACCACAACGTCATTGTCTACTGATCGGCATAGGTGCTGGAACCGGTGCAGCCTGCGCCCGGCGCTTTTCGAATGATGGTTACAAGGTTTCAATGATCGCACGCAGTGACGAGCGCCTCGCTTCGTTTGCAAAGGAAATACCAAACACAATTCCCTTTTGTGCCGACATTGCTGATGCGGATGGATTTAGGCAAACACTTGAAGCTATCAAATCGGAACAGGGCCTGCCGGATGTCATTTTATTCAACGCAACCCAGGCCACCTTCGGTACTTATGTTGACATTTCTCTAGAGAAATTTGAGCGGAACTTCCGAGTCAACACCGCAGGGCTGTTGATCACGGCGCAGGTCTTTGGCCCGTCAATGTCGGATCGCGGCAGCGGTGCTATTGTCGTCACCGGCAACACGGCTGCCACGCGTGGCAAACCGAACTACGTTGGTTGGGCACCCACCAAAGCCGCCCAGCGCATTCTCGCAGAGGGGCTCGCACGTGATCTCGGACCACACGGCGTACACGTTGCCTATGTGATCATTGACGCCATTATTGACATGCCATTTGCGCGGCGGCGATGGGACCATTTGCGGGAAGACGCCTTTGCAAAGCCTGCGGATCTCGCCGATCAAATCTTCAACGTGGCGCATCAACCAAGATCAGCTTGGTCGTTTCTCGTCGAGCTCCGGCCTTTTGGCGAGACGTGGTAGCGATCGCATTGTCTACTCAATCGCGTCTGCGCTCGGGTCTGTCTCCTCGAGAAACTGCTGCACCGAGCGGAACAATAACATGCGATTACGCTCCATCATGACGGAGTGCGTCCCCCCACTCACTATAGAAAGGCGCTTCCAAGGTGCATTTGTGAGAAGCGGGTACAGTGCTTGCGCCATATAGGGTGGCGTGTCGTTGTCCCATTCGCCAACTGTCACAAGCACGGGCACTGCAATGTCTGCCGGATTATAGAGCGGCTTCCCAACGTTCCAGTATTCCGCACCATCCTGGACGACACCATTTGGCGCACGAATGGTTTCACCGTTACCAAGATCATCGCTTGCCGCTGTTTCTTTCCACCAACTGTCAAACCATTCCGGAGGCATCACCTTGTCTTTTTCAGAGTTAGGGAGACCGGCTTGGCGTCGTTTCCGCGTCGCATCGCGGTTCACTGTTCGATACGCTCCCAATTTACCATCGACGTGAATTGGAGATGGACCGGATTGCGTACGATCCCAGACTGGCGCGTAAAGCGCCAACCGACTTACACGCCGGTTATTGTTTGACGTGTACGTACTCGTGATTGCCGTTCCCCACGACCAACCCACCAGAAAAACGGAATCTATGCTTCGTCGCTCACACACAAAGTCGACCACTGCGCCAAGACAGTCGGCTGCATCATGTGTTCTCATGAAGGGTTGATTGTTCTCAGGAGGCTCACTCATCTGAGGTGGCCGTTCGGATCGACCATAACCTGGAAGGTCCAGACAATAGGTATCGAAGCCTCGCTGAGCCACGTAATCCATCCAAGACAATCCGTTGAAGGCCAGGTCGAATGCAGCAGACCCGTAAGTGGCACCATGCTGAAATATGACAACTTTGTTGGGCGCTACCTGTTTCAAATCGGTTGGACGCTTGTTGCGGACATAGATACGCCCCCATGTTGGATATGAGACTTCCATGTCCTCACCGATGAGCTCGCAGCTAGGTGTAGTCATATTGTTCTCCCTGGAACAGTTGATCTCGCGTTCAGCCTTGGCTCTCTTGAGTAGTCGCAAGACGATATGGCAGGCATCGGCAAAGTGGTATGGCAGGCTGCCTCTGTCTAGAGCCCGATCGTTTCAGATGGGAGCGCTTGGCGCATCTATCTGAAACGTGAATCGGTCTCTAATCTCATTGAGTAGAGCAAGATTCACCTTCCGGCCAACAAAGTGAGCAAGTCGAACGGCAATTCCATCCGGCACGATCTTGATCTAGCGGCTGAATCAATTCTGCAGGTGTTAAAGCCACATAATCGATCCGTTTCAGTCACTATGAATGACAAAAGGGAAAGCTACTTTGGGCTGAGTAGCTGGCTCTGTTCTACCTAAATGTTGTGAGACCTTGCTGACTGACGGTTCGTCACTAGCGAGGATACCATGAAGGCTCAGGATTTTCAGGCACTTGTCGAGCGGTT
>NZGY01000018.1 GCA_002689605.1 Filomicrobium sp. | reverse complement strand
TCGAAGGTTGCTGGTTTGTTTGGCGACATCAAACCAACCAGATGCACCGCCAGCTTTCAAACCGCCCGAACACCAGTTTCACCCATAGCTCAGAGAAGCGCCATTGGACGCCTGCATGCTGCAAAGTATGCTTTGCCATGCCCGCCCGTGGTCCACCCTGATCGAAGTAAGCGACAGGGTCGTCACCCTTAATAGCTAACCCAGGGCTACCAATCGTATTGATCTGTGGCTTTCCCGTAACTCCGGCTCCCATTAGCATAGTAATTGCCAGAAGTGCGACCAACGGGGCTGCTAAATAATACCCTTTACGGGTCATAGTCGGATCTCCTTGCATCTTTCCGCGTGGGATAGTACTCGCGTAAAAATAGCGATCACGCGCAAGCAACATCTGCGCGAGGTGAATGGTAATTCTGCATGCAGAATAACTCCATATTTTGGCAGTTCAACTCACCGGTAGGCCAGCTGCGACCCTGCTTTGGCGCTCATTAGGCGCACCGAAATGCTCGAAGTAGCGCGGATCGATCTTTTCGACTGGCAGAATGATCAAAACGTCCGTCGTCCCGAACTGCTCGTCAATCACTGCACCATCCCCGATGTAGGCTCCCAGGCGGAGGTATCCCTTAATCAATGGAGGTAAAGCGCGAAGTGCAGCTTTGGCATCAATGTTCTCTGGGGGAACCATGTTCATATCAACGTACAGGTGTTCGTGGGCCCGAACATACCAATCATCAGGGGCAAGGCGTTCGTGGTAGAGCATACTCAACGCCTGTGCGTGTTTACTGGGATCGGTTCCCTCAAAGCTAGCGCAGCCAATCATGACATCAATGTCATGCTCGCGGACGTAAGCCCACAGCCCCTGCCATAACAGCTCAACTGTTCGTTTGTTTCGATATGGCTTAAGCACACAGGAGCGGCCAAGCTCCATAAAGCGGTACCTCGGTGACTTCGCCGCGATCAGCGGAGCGATGTCATACTCTCCCTGCGTGTAAAACCCCCGCGTGCCGCTGCGCATCTCTTCACGCAATACGCGGTACGTCCCAACAACGTTTGACTTCTTGCGCAAAACTAAGCCTGTTTTCGCACTTTCTGGCGACGTATCGTACACTAGCAAATGGTCGCAAATCTTATCGTAGGGATCCTGGTCTCGTTTACGAAGCTGAGCGGTGATGTCTGGCTTGGCCGACATCTCCTCATAGAAGACCTTATAACGTAGCTTCTGTGCCTGACGAATGTCGGAGCGCGATGTCGCCAATCTTACTTCTAATGGACCGATCTGCCCGTAAACTTTGGCCATCTTTTTCCGCAGCCGGAATGGTATCCCCACCGCTCTTTTGCCTATCCGAGACCCGGTCGCAAGCAAACGGCCTGTTCCATTCTTAAGCCCCCGCACAATCTTCCGGCGGTTATCTCTGCGTCGAGATCTCAGTTTCATCTAGCTAATTCTCCGTGGCCGCCGCAGAGACTAGCACGTGTTAAGCTTAATGTCGCCGTTCTCTCGCCTACATCAAAAAACACTTCTTTCTCATTGAACTAGCTAGCATTTTTCAGTGATTTTCGGCAATTCATAAGGATAGACGCGAGCTCGTCCGGATCGAATGGCTTCGATAGATATTGGTCCATGCCCCCATCCAGACAACGCTTACGGTCCTCCGCGAACGCATTTGCCGTGACGGCAACTATGTCGGGGCAAATTTGACCATAAGCTTCATGAAGTTCCCGAATGTGCATCGTTGCCTGCAACCCATCCATGTTCGGCATATGAATATCCATAAGGATTAAGTCGAAACCGATAGCTTTGTTTAGTGTCCCCTCAACAGCGGCTACAGCCTCGCTGCCATCGCGGGCTCGCTCAATAATGCACCCACTTTTGTCCAGAAACTTGACTGCCAACATCGCGTTTATATCGTTGTCTTCCGCAAGCAGCACGCGCAGCGCTTTGTCCGCAGGACTTTCCGGGAAACTTTTGGGAATCGCAGCAGCTGGCGAAAGCGCGGATTGCTTACCTGAAGGTCGATCAGCGAGCAAACGAAGTAATGAACGCGGCCGAACCGGCCTTAGAAGTAGATGTTCAAAGCCGGCAGCTCTGAAAGCCCGTTCGGAGTTCTTATCTCCGGCATTCGCCAAAATCAGTCCGTCAATCTTTCGAACTGCATAGTGCTTTTGCAGGTATTCGAGCGCAGCACCCGCCTCGCTTGCTGCTTGTTCAGCAGCCACGACAAACATATCAACGGATGAACTAGAGTGTTTGTCCATTGCCTCGCTCACAGCATCGACAGAGGCTTCATTTGCCATAATGACTCTCACACCAAGCTTGGTGAACATGCGCGCAATAGACCGTCGCTCGATTAGATAGCCCGACGCAATCATGACAGTGAGACTTACTGATGCTGTGCGTCCAACTCGCAAAACTGGCCTCGCATCAAATGTGGGCAACGCGAGCACTGCAGTGAAAACTGAGCCTTGTCCTGGAGCGGATCTGACGGTTATGTCGCCATGCATTGCCCGAACGATTTGGCGCGCTATCGCCAACCCCAAACCTGTACCACTCTGGGCGGTTTCTCCGGCTCTCTCGAACTCACTGAAAATTCTACTTTGTTCGTCGTCACTTAAGCCAACACCAGTGTCTTCGACGCTTACACTGAAGCAACAATTACCATTCGCTAGCTCATCGATGAAAAGCGAGACGGAAACCCCTCCCCTGTCTGTGTACTTCACTGCGTTGCTGATCAAATTGATCAGAACCTGACGATATCGGTTCCGATCACCCATTAGGGATCGCGGGGTATTTGGGTCAATCGACCACGCTAACTCCAGCCCCTTCTGGTGGGCCTGTGGCGCAAGCAATTCGACAACACTTTGAAGCGTATCGTGTGGTGAGAACGGTTGTTCTTCCAGCTTCAGATGCCCGGCCTCTATTCGTGAGAAGTCAAGGATCTCATCGATCAGTGACATCAAAGTTCGAGCCGAATGGTCAACTGCTTCAACATAGGTCTTCTGCTCGGGCGACAACTTAGTTTCCAGCAAGAGACCGCCCATGCCAATGATACCGTTCATCGGCGTTCTTATTTCATGGCTCATGGAAGCCAAGAACCGTGATTTCGCTCTGTTTGCAGCCTGCGCCTCATCCCGCGCATTGAAAAGTTCTGTTTCGACTGCTAGTTGATACGTCACGTCAGTTCCGACGAACTGACGATCAACCCCCAATCCATCTATCGATGGCACCTCGCTTTCGCGCCATATAAACCAACGTGGCCCATCTACTGTTTGGATCTTAGATTGCTTACCTTCGTCGAAAAGGCGAGGACTATCTGAGAATCCAGATTGGCTCTGCCTATTGTCTTTGACTTTTTGCGGGCTATGGTGGGTATTAAGTATATCTCGTGGTTCGACACCGAAAGTTCTGCAATAAGTTCGATTTACAAAGGTTAGCCGACCCAATTTGTCGCAAGTATATATAACGCTTTTTTGCGCATCCAGGAGCTCTCGCATATGAGTTGTGGTGTCGTGAATTCGCCATCGAGCATCTTCGAGCTGTTCGATACGTTGATGGACCTCGCTCCCAACCGATTTTAGCTCCTTCTGACAGTAATGATCAGCCGTATTGCCAGAGCCATAGAAAAGCGCAGCGATCGCCAAGCCCCCGCCAATAAAAAGTAACACCTGGGGCGCTGATACACTCAAGCCTTCCATTGTGGCGCCGAGCAAACAAAGCAGCCCCCCTAGCCACGTACAAGTTCTTGATGCCGTCAAGGGCTGACGCTTGTTACGATCCAGCTTGAAAGATTGACGATTTTTCCAAGGAAATTTGCCTACTTTTTCTCTGATGCATCGTGCAAAGCTACGCAACGCGAGAGAAACTCTAAGTTCGCTCATCTCTCGGATTTTACGTGCCAATTCCAACGTTTGCACCACGCATCGTAACGATTACTCCACCAGATAGGTCTTGCATCGCATTTATTGACATTGTCTTACGTAACGTGGTGAACAAAAACTTAACTAATAAAACCCTTCCTCGCCGCTACATTAGATTCAATTTTATGAGATGAAACAACACCTTATAATATCATTTGGAAGTATATAGACTTTGGATCGATACAAAAAGACTGTTGGAGATGCAAATGAAGCCGGCAAGTTCCGGACTAGCGCAATACAATAACAACCTGCGTCACGTACTGTTGAATTCGACTTCGAACTCCGCTACGCAAGCAGTGCGGACCGATATGTTTCGCGCATCTCTGGTTGACAATCCATTGGGCGAGCAAAAGTCCATCAATAAGGCGATTACAACATCCCGAGAACGGGAACATCTCAAGTAATGAGTTTTGAAGCCAAGGCGGAAGGTTAGCTGTCACGATGCTAGCCTGTCCGAGAGTTGGCCCAATCGCAGCAATTAAGAAACCCAGCATCGTCTTCAGGTGTGTATCCAGCTTTGAAGTTCCACCGTTTCGTCTTTGGTCCGGCATGGCCAACCCAACCTTCCTCATTCCGCGACAGTTGATTCTACCCCAGCTAGGTAGCCCGCTCATTAGCAGATTTGGGATTGACTGGACTGACTTCGCGCCATATCTATGACCCACACTGAATGCCTCACATTTGAGCAATGCTATTGAGCATGCATTGGCCGAACGTCTCGTGCCAAGCTAGACTTTCTACTTCCTCAAACAGTCCCAGCAAGAGATAGGGTTTCATGGGCCTAGAGTTCCTGCTCTTTGTTATTGCTGGCGCTTTGGCTGGAGGCTTTGTCAATGGACTAGCTGGCTTTGGCACCGGCATAACTGCGCTTGGTCTCTGGCTTTATGTATTGCCACCAACGGTTGCTGCGACACTGGTTGTTGTCTGCTCGGCAGCAGCGCAGGTCCTGACACTGCCTCGTATCTGGCACTCCATCGAATCCGCCAGGGTTCTGCCATTCATTGTGCCGGGGCTGATCGCAGTTCCGATTGGGACGGTTCTACTGGCGTACATTGATGTTCGGGCATTTAAGCTCGGAATTGCAGCTCTTCTGATTGCCTACTCGGCCTACACTCTTTTTTTGCGCAACCGATTGGGGCAGATCAAGTTGAGCCGAGTGGCAGATATCGTAGTGGGTTTCAGCGGTGGTATGCTGGGCGGCTTGGCGGGTTTATCCGGGCCACCTCTGACAGTTTGGGGTGACCTGCGGAACTGGACCAAGGAAATCAAGCGGAGCACCTTTCAGGCGTTCAATCTGTCTATTCTTTGTGCGGCTTTGATCGCGCACATCACTGCTGGCTTTTTCACACGAGAACTACTGGTGGCTGCTGGTGTGGCCCTCCCGGCTACTTTTTTGGGCGCCTGGTTGGGCGCCATTCTCTATTCGCGTGTCAGCGACAAACGTTTCAATGAAATAATCCTCGTGTTGCTTGGCGTATCAGGCATTGTGCTAATCTGGACTAACGCCTGATTTAGCATTTGAACGAGAAGCCAAGATGAAACTGACATTGCTTGGGACTGGCACGCCTGCTCCTTCACTGAAACGGATGGGATCGGGATACGTTTTAGAGATCGGTGACGATATTATCGTCATTGATCATGGCCCCGGTGCACACCATCGTTTTCTTGAGTCCGGCCGTTTGTCAACTGACATTACTCACTGTTTCATCAGCCACCTTCACTATGATCACTTTATCGACCTGC
Organism: Filomicrobium sp.; assembly: GCA_002689605.1. Classification (GTDB taxonomy): domain Bacteria; phylum Pseudomonadota; class Alphaproteobacteria; order Rhizobiales; family Hyphomicrobiaceae; genus Tectiglobus. Next base: position 20,443 of record NZGY01000018.1, on the reverse strand, counting down.
CCCGACTATTAATGACCCGTTGGGACCAGGGATCGGGCAAAGTTGCCGAGCTGGAGATATTTGGCCCGGAGCCAATTGGTCGAACCATTGAATCAATGATCGGGCAGGACGGAATCTTTGCATCGGATATTGCCGCGAGAACTCAGCATGAGATGAGCCTTGAGATATTTAAAGCACGCGGCGGCGAATATCCGAGGAAACCGCCAGCCCCCGTTGTCACTGAGGTTGGCCTTGGTGATGTCATTGAGAAGGACAACTGGCGCGTGACTGTTGGTTCTGGCTGGCATGCCCAACCTTATCTGAATTGCCTCGCATACCGCTTTGATAGCGACGATGGCTCAGTTTGTTACACTGGTGATAGTGGTGGCGTCTGTCCTGGCATTATCGAACTTGCTCGGGGCTGCGATCTGCTTATCCACATGAACCATTATTTCTCCGGAACTGAACCTGGAGAAATTTACCGTCGCTCTTGCGGTAACCATATCGACACAGCGCAGGTTGCCCAGCAGGCTGGTGTCAGAACCGTCGTGCTCACACATATGACTGAGCAAATCGACCAACCTCGTGTTCGAGAACGGATCATTCGTGAAATGTCTCAGATATTTGAGGGACACATTGTTTGGGGCGAGGATTTACTGCAAATCCCGGTGTTGCCGCCGGAAATGCTTCGGATAGACTAGTTGTTTTCGACCAGTCTTACGGAATTCCACACAAAATACTGGCAGCAACCGTCAAATAGAACAACAGTTATGGCCCCTGCTTAGATTTATCTTGCGCGAACCACTACTTAGCATCCAGGATAGAACTAAGTTGACGACCGTAGATCAACGACTGTAAACGCTAGTATTCTACTACTTAAGTAGCACAAAAGAAGGAATTGGAGGAAGAATGTCAAAATCTCTTTCGCAACTCGCCAAGCGAGTCGGCCTTTTTGCAGGCACGACAGCACTAGCGGGAGCACTTGCGAGTGCAGGCGCGATGGCTGAGGTCACAATCCGAATTGCATCGGACACCGTCGGCCCTCCACACCCTGCTGGAATCGCAATGGAGATCTTCAAAGAGAAGGTCGAGAACGCAATTCCGGGCAGCAAAGTACGCATCTACGTATCATCATCGCTGTACAAGAACCCAGAAGCTGTTGAAGCTATGACCGAGGGCAACCTCGAAATGGCATGGGGTCAGTTCGGCAAGACGGCTATCCTAGACCCATGGACAAACGTTGTTCTCGGCCCAATGCTGCTAACAACACCCGGTGCGATCAACGCTATTGATGGCTTTGAAACGTTCAAGATGATTCAAGCGCGTTTCAATAAAGTCCATGACGTTACGATCTTTGGATCTGCGCACCTAAGCTTCTACATGGGTGCTGGTTCCGGTTCTCGTCTGATGAAGCCAGATGACTTCAAAGGCAAGAAGATCCGTTCGATGGGTCCTGCTGAAAACGCCATGCTCCGTGCATTCGGTGCCAACCCAACCACTATGGCATTCGGTGATGTTCCACCGGCACTGGAAACCAAGGTCATCGACGGCCTGCTGACAAGCCTTGGTGGTTTCAACAAGGTGAAGGAACAAGCTCCATTCTACACCATCGCCGGTATCAACGGCATCGTTGGGGACTACTACTACATCGCTGGCTCAAACAAGTGGTGGAAGAAGCTGAAGCCTGAGCATCAAGCCACGATCCAGAAGATCCTGGTTGAAGAAGTTCTGCCATGGGCGAAGCGTGCAAACTTCTGCAACGACAAGCGCTTGATCGACAAGTTCGGCACCAAAGATCCTTCGAAGCCAGGCATCTACATCATGTCTTCGGCTGAATCGAAGGTCATGGCTGACAAACTGGGTGATGCCACAACTAAGTGGATTAAAGCCAATACTCCAGGTGATGCAGACAAGTGGGTCGACAAGTTTGCTGAAGAGGCGAAAGCTGCTGTGAAAGCAAACCCAATCGGCAGCAACTGGCTTGAAAAGACAGATTGCGCGAAGCTTGAGCCAATCTTCGCGAAGTACACCAAGAAGTAAAAACTTCAGGTAATAGCGACCGGCCGGTTTCAATGAAACCGGCCGGTTCTCTTTAGAAGCTGCTAACGAAGCAGGTCGTGCTTTCGAGGGCAGGGGGAAAATATGGCTTGGGTCGACTGGACCGTTGATAGGCTCTATCGCATATTCCGTTTTATTCTGGATTACGTGATTGGATATAGCGCTGTTGTCATCATGCTGATTGGCACCTGCTTGGCTGTCGCCGAGGTTTTGCGCCGCTATGTGTTTGGCCAAGTCTTTGATTGGGGCCAAGACGCCGTTACCTACGGCATGGTTGGATCTATTTTTCTATACTTCGCTGTGACCCAAGCGCGGCGCTCGCATTTGCGTATGTCAGCTTTAATGGACGCGCTCGAAGGTGCCGGTTGGACTAAAGTTGTGATGATCGTCCGCACTTTGATCACAGGGGCTTCTGTCGTCGTTTACAGTGCCATCGCCTATTGGGGCATCCCAACGCTTGAGCGTTCCATGTTGCTTGGACGCAAGACGCAGAGCATGGTTCTCTTCATATGGCCTTTTCAGGCAATCCTGATTATTGCATTCACGCTTCTCGCGGTAGTTTGCTTATTCCAGCTATATCAAGACATCCGTGCGCTCATGGGCAAAAAAGTCTTTGACTGGGCTCCCACCGAAGAAGGGATTGAAATCTAGACATGGGCGTTCTTGGACCAGCACTCCTTGCCGCGCTGGCGCTTGGCGCGCCGATCGCAATGGCACTGATTTCGATCACTGTCGGTTTCATAGTTTACGATCCACTGCTGTCAGAGAAGGCGATCTTCCGATCGTTTTTCAGCTTCGTAAACAAATACACACTTATGGCGATTCCATTCTTTATTTTCGCCGGTTTCTTAATGGAGCGAACCGGTCTGATCGCTAAGCTGTTCCGATTTGCTGATGCATTAGTTGGTTGGGTGCCGGGGGGCTTCGCCTACGCAACCATTCTGGCTGCTGTGATGTTCGGAGCCATTTCGGGCTCATCCACCGCTATGGCAGCCGCCATGGGCGTAGTTGCCTACCCAGAGATGATCAAACGGGGTTACCCGCGCTGGATGGCCGCCGGAGTGATCGCGACTGGTGGTGGCATTGCAATTCTGATACCTCCGAGCATTACGCTAATTTTGTACGGCGTGCTCACCGATGAATCGATCGTCAAGCTCTTCTTTGCGGGAGTGGTACCAGGCCTGATGCTGGCCATAAGTGACGCGGTCATTGTTTTGACCATGGCATTCATCATCAAGCTTCCCGCATCGCAGTTCAGTTGGAGTGAGTTTAGAGCTGCTGCTTTTGATGCATTGCCAGCACTCCTGATGCCCGTCTTTGTGCTTGGCGCGCTGTACGGTGGTGTGTTGACGCCGACGGAATCAGGGGCCGGCGCGTGTGCCTACGCGCTCATCTATGGCTTCATCTCGATGCGTGGAAAATTCTTTAAAGAGATGATGGCCGCGACTGAACGTGCGGTGAACTTAACTGCAATCCTTTTCTTTCTGCTGGGCGGCGTTGGCATCTTCCAATTCTTGCTGGCGAATCAGGGTTGGCCACAAGACATTGCGACCTGGGTCACCGGCATGGGCCTCTCGCCAATTAGCTTCCTGGCGGTTTTGCTAGTGGTCCTGCTATTCCTCTCAATGTTCTTAACCGGCGTCGCGATCCTGGTACTTGTTGTGCCAATCATATACCCGGTTTCACTGACGCTTGGCATTGACCCGATACACCTCGGTATCCTGTTTGCACTCTGCATCGAAATGGGGGCTGTGATTCCTCCGGTTGGTCTCAATCTCTTCGCGGTGAGCGGGACAACGGGCGTACCGGTAACGACCGTTATGCGCGGCTCATTTCCGTTCCTTTGTTCCGATGGGTGCGTGCTGATCCTCTGCATGTTCTTCCCAATCCTAACGCTCTGGCTGCCTAATCAAGCCGTACAGTCGGTGTTTGGATAGTAGGACGAATAAGAAAATAGCCGCAGCGATTGCCCGCTGCGGCTACTCGTAGATTGCAACTGATCGCTTTAGAGTTTTGCTGACGCGGCAGTCGACACATCCAAAGCGGCTGCTGCAATACTCGCGGTCTCGAGAAGTTCTCTATCGCGTCGAAAACGACCAACAAGCTGTAGCCCGACAGGTAATCCGCTCGGCCCTTTGAATGCCGGGATGCTGATTGCGGGGACATGCAATGCTGTCCAGGCTTTGTTGAACACGGGGTCGCCGGTTGCAGATTGGCCTTCCCAAGCTTCACCTGGCGCAGAGGGCGTTAGCAAGACATCGCAATCCTGCATCAGTTCAGCAAATTCCAGGCGAGCACGCGCGAGTGCCTCCTGCGCTGCTATGTAGTCGGTATAACTGAGCTGAAGGCCATCCTCGCAACGGCCATCAACGAGTTTGCGACTTAGCAGATTAGGATGTTCGACGCGTTCAAAACTGATCGCGCGCGCGAATTCAAATCCTGCGACGCGGCGATGATGCTCGGCGAGATCTAAGAACCAATCTGGTGTGGCAACGTCTGTTACTTTTGCGCCGGACCGAGCAAGTGTCGATGCTGCCTGTTCGATTGCTTTTTGTGTCGTGCTTTCTGCGCTTTCCCAGTTGCTTCCGCGAAACAAACCTATACGCAATTGGCCCAATTCTTTAGCCTCCAAAGGCTTGCTCGGCAGCCTAACAAGTGCCTGTCGGACTATCTCGACATCATCTACGCAGCGCGTGAACCAACCCACGGTATCAAAGCTCGATACGCACTCGAATACGCCAGAGCGATTGACATCTCCGAAGCTCGGTTTGAATCCATACACTCCACAGTAAGACGCCGGCCGAAGGACAGACCCTGTTGTCTGCGTGCCCAAAGCAAATGGCACCATACCTGCTGCTACAGCTGCTGCGCTGCCGCTAGACGAGCCGCCAGGCGTACGTGTCAGAGCGTGAGGATTGCGTGTTTTGCCAGGATGAAAGTGCGCCAGCTCGGTTGTTACTGCCTTGCCAAGTACAATGCTACCGGCTTCCTTTAGCAATGCAACGCATGCTGCATCTCGTCGACTTTGATTGCCCTGATGTATCGGCGTTCCGTGTTCTGTCGGGTATACGACGGCGTCGATGATGTCCTTGACGCCAAACGGAATGCCATAGAGCGGATGATCTATCGGCCGGGTATCTGCTAACCGAGCTGACATCAAAGCGATATTTGGATCATAGTGCGCCCATGCCCGGACACAGCTTTCGATCTCGTCAATACGAGCAACATGCGCTTCCATCAAGTCAGAAGGCTTGAGCTCGCCCGACGCGATCTTCTGTGACATCTGTTGAATGGTGAGCGACGCAAGTTCAGGCATTTGTCAGCTTTCTGTTCTAAATTCGTTATCTTCAAACGAACCGAGTATATCTCTAGTGCGCCGGAGCACACGCACGTATCGCTACCTCAAAGGTCGCCTTGGCGGTTTTTCCGCGTGCAAAGGGTGAGATGATAGGTAAATCAATGCCTGACTGCCGATAATCTTCCAGACGCTCCCGACAATGCCCTGGCGTACCGGCCACGCTGGTCGCGTCGATCATGGCGTCACTAACTGACCGAATTGCAGCTTCTTGATCACCATCTGCCCAGGCCCGGGCAATGTCATTTGCCTCTCCGTCAAAGCCGTGCTCCGCCATCAATCGATTGTAGCGGGGGAAGAAGCCGGCATAGAGCGCTAGGCCAGGTCGAATTTGATCTCGAGCCTCTTCCATCGTATCGGCTACCGCCGTCGGCAGCAGTGTCGTCATCGCGATATTCGAGCTTTGACGGCCCGCCTGCCTAGCACCTGCATCGATATGTTGACGCGCGTTGGAAGCAGTTTCCAAAGTACTGCGTGTCAAGATTATGCCGTCCGCAACTTCTCCGCACAACGCCGTCATTTTTGGGAAAACAGCCGCAATGTAGATCGGAAATCTTGGCCGGTAGGGTGTGAACCAGAGATCAAATTTCTCGATAGCAATGGTCTGACCTTTGTATTGCAACTGACCGGTGCTCGTTAACTGCCGCACCGCTTCCACCGTTTCTCGGACGCGCGTCAGAGGCTTTTCATAGATGACACCATGCTCAGGACCGACTTGCACCTTGTGGCTGGAACCAACGCCCAACAAAAATCTACCTTGAGACAGTTGATCGACTGTCATGGCAGCCATAGCTATTGTCGGAACAGTACGGACAAATACGCTGGTTATATTCGTCCCTAGCTCTATACGGCTCGTCGCTCCAGCGGCGGCGGACAAGATTGCGAATTGATCACCCCCATGCCCCTCAGCGACCCAGGCCGACTCATATCCCAGCTGCTCTGCTAACCGGATGCAATCAACAATCTCGGTAGCGTTCGGACCGCCGGAGAAACCAATACCCACTCGCTGTTGCACCACCGGTCCTCACCCTTTGCGTACCAAGTCAGCACTAGTCTCGCGCGGAGTTTCGGATCAAACAAGGGACAAGCGGATCAAGCAGAGGATGTTGGAGCTGAATACTAGAGCAAGATCGTTCCGGATGGAATCAGCGTTCGACTTGCTCACTTTGTTGGCCGGAACGTGAATCTTGTTCTACTCAACAAGTTTAGAGACCGATTCACGTTTCAGGTGGATGCGCCAAGCGCTTCCATCAGAAAGGATCGGGCTCTAGAGCACTATCCGCGAAAGCAACCAAAATAGAAGCGCCGCCACATGACTACTTTTGCAAAGCATCACCCGGCGGCGCAAACTAAGAAATACTCGCAGGGGGCTACTTATTCTTGAATTCCGCTTTCCGCTTCTCAGCGAAAGCAGCCATGCCCTCTTTTTGATCCTCTGTTGCAAACATTGAATGAAACAAACGTCGCTCGAAACGTACGCCTTCTGACAGCGTTGTTTCGTAGGCGCGATTGACGGTTTCCTTGGTCATCATCACGATTGGTAGCGACATGCCAGAAATCGTTTGCGCTGTCTTTACGGCTTCATCGATGAGCTCGGCAGCCGGCACGATGCGTGACACAAGGCCGGAGCGCTCGGCTTCATCAGCGTCCATCATGCGCCCAGTCAAGCACATGTCCATCGCCTTTGACTTGCCTACAAAACGCGTCAGGCGTTGTGTGCCGCCAGCTCCTGGCATTACACCGAGTTTGATCTCGGGCTGGCCAAACTTGGCAGTGTCAGCGGCGATGATCATGTCACACATCATCGAGAGTTCGCAGCCACCGCCGAGTGCATAACCTGCAACCGCGGCGATGACAGGCTTGCGGAATTCGTTGATGCGTTCCCACTTTCTGATGAAGTCACCTTGGTAGGCATCCATGTAGGACTTCGACTGCATCTCCTTGATATCAGCACCGGCAGCAAATGCTTTTTCTGATCCAGTCAGGACGACGCAACCAATATTTTCGTCAGCTTCATAAATCTCCAGCGCAGCATTGAGATCGTCGATTAATGCGGAATTCAGGGCATTGAGGGCATTTGGGCGATTCAACGTAATCAGGCCGACGCTGCCACGCGTTTCAACCAAGATGTTTTCGTATGTCATGACATGGTTCCGTTCTATACTCACTGAGGCACTTGTTCTGATGATCGAGTAGGCCTGTTTAGCGCTGACAGCGGCCGCAGTAAAATGTTGAACGACCGGCTTGTACAATCCGGCGCACCCTACCTTCGCAATTAGCGGTAGCACAAGGTTCACCTTCGCGGCCGTAGACCCGAAATGCATGCTGAAAATATCCCAGCGCGCCATCTGCAGCGGCGTAGTCTCGCAGAGTAGAGCCTCCTGCCGCGATGGCCTCGTTGAGAACATCGCGAATTATGGGAACAAGGCGTTCATTGCGGTCCGTCGGCTTGCCGGAGGCCCGCGCAAGGCAGGATGCTTTTCGTTTAGGGCTAAGACCGGCACGATAGAGCGCCTCACACACATAGATATTGCCCAGTCCAGCTATGTTGCGTTGATCCAGAAGAAACGCTTTGAGATCTGTCGTGCGCCGATGTGCCTTCGACGCAAGATATTCTGCGTTCAGCTCGTTGTCGAGGGGCTCGACACCCATGCCAACGAAGTGCTTGCAGTGCTCGATTTCAGTTTCTGGCACAAGATCCATATAGCCGAAACGCCGAGGATCGTTGTACGTCACCACTGCACCGTTCGACATTCGGAATACGACATGATCATGGGCCGGGATGGTCCCCGTGTCATGGACGTACTCCCCAGGGCGCTCTAGCTCACCAGTCGTAGGCTCGATCGTGAACCGGCCACTCATTCCGAGGTGCATAATCAGCACCTCGCCTGTAGAAAGGTGGGCACAGATATACTTCGCCCGTCGACGAATATGTTTCAGCTTTGCTCCCGTAACGCGGGACTCAAATTGAATCGGAAACGGGAAGCGCAAATCAGGGCGGTTTTGATTCACCTCTGTGAATATTTGACCTTCCATAACCGGCGCAAGTCCCCGGCAGACGGTTTCGACCTCTGGGAGTTCTGGCAAGTCCCCTCGTTCCCCTCTCTTGTGGATCGTTCCAACCAGATCTGCTGGATTGGCGTCAAACACTTACGATCTCTGCTTGGAAACTTCTGGCAGCACAGAACTGCTTTTGCCAAGATGTTGCAACTCAAAGTTTGGCAAGCGAGTTTACTGGTCCATGACTGCACATCCGCACATAGCAGCATTATTGACTGCGATACTGGCACTATCTGCTTTCAGCTGGCAAACCTTGGCACAAGAAGAGGTCGACTTAGAACTGGTTTTGGCTGTCGACATCTCTCGATCCATGGATGTTGCAGAGCAGCGCCTACAGCGAATTGGCTATGTTTCCGCACTGCGCCACCCACGCATCATCAAAGCCATTGAAACGGGTTTGCGCGGCAAGATTGCCTTCGCCTATGTGGAGTGGGCGGGACAAGACTTTCAGTCTGTTGTTATTCCCTGGCGCATCATTGGGAATGCCGCGGATGCGAACGCCGTAGCAGATGAATTGGCTGCCCGTCCCATTGCACGCGAGAAGCGGACATCAATATCGAGCGCGTTGCTAGCCGCAGCATCCTTGATTGCAAACAATAGGATCAACAGCTTACGTCAAGTTATAGACGTCTCCGGTGATGGGCCTAACAATCAGGGACTTCCGGTTAAACAGGTCAGTCGGAAGATTATTGCTCAAGGCATAGTCATCAATGGCCTGCCCTTTGTCATCGAACGTCTGCCAGGCCCCTCGAGCTTTTTCGCGGTACCAGATATTGATCGATATTATTCTGAGTGTGTCATAGGGGGACCAAACGCATTCGTCATGCCAGTCAAGGACAAGACAAAATTCGCAACGGCAATTCTGCGCAAACTACTTCTTGAGATAGCCGGCACTGCGCCTTTCCCAACAAGACCTCTTTTTCGCGAGGCGCGATACACGTCCAACCGTTCGGCCTACGATTGCCTGGCTGGTGAAAAGAAGTGGAGCGACTTTCAGAATGAGTAGTGAAGTCGAGCGAGCAAGGCCATGTTGCGCCCTGCTCGCTCGATTGAATGCTATTTCTTGGCGAGTTTACTGGCCGGGTTCAGGTTGCCAATCCTGCCACTTTCGGTACCTGCCGTTTCGTCAATCACCGCATTGACCAGTGTGGGTCGGCCAGATTCCATTGCTTCATTGACTGCGCGAGTCAATTCATCTGGCGTTGTTGCGTAGATACCAACACCACCGAATGCCGCCATCATCTGGTCGTAACGGGAGTCCTTCACGAACACAGTCGGTGCTGCATCTGCGCCACCCGTTGGATTAACATCCGTTCCGCGATAGATGCCGTTGTTGTTGAACACGACAACGCATACCGGCAGGTTGTAACGGCAGATGGTTTCGATCTCCATGCCGGAGAAACCAAACGCGCTGTCGCCCTCTACGGCGAGCACCGGCTTACCGGTTTCCACCGCCGCGGCAGTTGCGAAGCCCATACCTATGCCCATCACACCCCAGGTACCGACATCCAGGCGCTTGCGCGGTTTGTACATATCAATAATGCTGCGCGCAAAGTCGAGCGTGTTGGCACCTTCGTTCACCAGGATGGCGTCTGGACGCTCCTTGATGATTTCACGCAGCGCGCCGAGCGCGCCGTGGAAATCCATCGGGTTGTTGTTGTTACGCAGGCGCGGTGCCATCCGCTCAACGTTCGTCTGCACCTTCGTTCGGATAGCATCTGTCCAAGCCGTCGGTGGTGCCCTCCAATCAGCTCCCATTCCATCGAGAAGCCCTGTTACGCAGGAACGGATATCACCAACGACCGGCGCGGTGATCGCAACGTTACTGTCCATCTCTTTAGGCTCAATATCGATCTGGACGAACTTCTTCGTATGAGGTTCGCCCCAGGTTTTTCCCTTACCGTGCGATAGCAGCCAGTTAAGGCGTGCACCAATCAGCATCACGACATCAGACTCTTTCAGAGCCATTGAACGCGCTGCGCCGGCTGACTGAGGGTGCGTATCAGGAAGGAGCCCTTTGGCCATGCTCATGGGCAAGTATGGGATGCCTGATTTCTCGACTAATGCTTTGATTTCGTCATCAGCCTGCGAGTAGGCAGCGCCTTTACCTAGAATGATTAGTGGGCGCTCTGCCGATTTCAGCATGTCTAGCGCACGCGTGATGGACTCTGAGCTTGGGATCTGAGCAGGAGCCGGATCAACGACCTTGACGAGTGACTTGGCACCTTCCGCTGCATTCATGGTTTGTGCGAAAAGCTGCGCCGGAAGATCAAGATAAACCCCGCCAGGGCGTCCTGAGCAGGCAGCGCGAATTGCGCGCGCAATGCCAACGCCGATATCCTGCGCATGTAGCACTCGGAATGCTGCCTTACACAGCGGCTTGGCAATTGCCAGCTGATCCATTTCTTCGTAATCGCCTTGCTGCAAATCGACGATTTCGCGCTCGGACGATCCGCTTATCAAGATCATTGGAAAGCAATTTGTTGTGGCATTGGCGAGTGCTGTCAAACCATTCAGAAATCCAGGTGCCGAGACTGTGAGGCAGACGCCAGGCTTTTGCGTCAAGTAACCTGCAATAGAGGCGGCATAACCAGCATGCTGCTCGTGCCGGAACGAGATGACACGCATGCCTTCGGACTGAGCGAGACGGCCCAGGTCTGTGATCGGAATTCCTGGCACGCCGTAAATGTTGTTGATGTCATTCAGCTTAAGCGCATCGATGACAAGGTGGAAGCCATCAGTCAGCTCTTGATCTGTGCCCTCGGTTGCTTGCTCTGGTGCTGCAGTATCCATTGCCATCTCTTGGTTCCCTTTGTGAGCGGCTAATTTGCTTTCTGACAATTGCTGGGCAAAATACCGGCCCTCAGCCCTCTCCTGCCCTGGAAATCACCCTTCTGGTATACCAAGCACCAGAGTGCGCACAACCCTGGAGCACCAATCGAGAACGCGCATATCGGCGCATTCTCCGCACTCCCGTCAGCCTTGAGCCTGTCCGGCAGCCCCACCACTGCCCCTGCGACGCATGAATGCGCTGATCAACGGCAATATTAGCAAGATAATCGCGGCAATCATAATCGGCCCAGCGTACGTGCGCGTGAAGAAGATGGATGGATCGCCGCTGGAAATCAGCAACGATTGCCGGAGTGCTGGTTCCGCCAATAGCCCCAATACGATGGCAAGTACAGCTGGCGCCAACGGATAGTCCAGTTTCTGCATGAGATAGCCAACGACACCGAAGCAGAACATCAACCAAACGTCATGCAGGTCCTTGGTTGGAGCGTAACCGCCAATCAGGCAGAGTACGAAAATGATTGGTGCAAGGATCGTTAGGGCAGCTTGAGCACCCAGATAAATGCTGGGATGAACATAATGTTCAAAATAACCGCAAATAGGTTTGCTGCGTAGAGTGACGCAATCAATCCCCAGACGAATTCCTTATGATCGGTGAACAAGCGTGGGCCTGGCTCCAACCCCCAAATCACCATACCACCAAGCAGTATGGCAGTGGTTGGTGACCCAGGAATACCAAGCGTCAACATCGGAAGCATCGATCCAGTTGAAGCTGCGTTGTTTGCAGCCTCTGGCGCGACAACACCCTCTACGGCACCGTCACCATATTTTACTGGCTCTTTGGACATCTGCTTGCCTCTGCCGTACGCTATCAATGAACTAGGCGTAGCTCCCGCGGCTGGCAGAATGCCGACGAAGTATCCGAGGAAAGATCCTATCAGCATCGTCTTCCAAGTGCCCCAAAGTTCTCGCAGATTGTTCATGGTGCGCTGGAATGATATGGTGGGCTCAGACAGCATGCTCTTGCCGCCTGCTTTGGTATTTTCCTCAATCGTCCATAGCATTTCACCTATGCCTTAAATGCCGATTGCAAGAACCAGAAAATTGATACCGTGCAAAAAACCAGGAATGTCGGCGAAAATCATCCGAGTTTCGCCTTAGACGATGCCTAGTCCAACAGCGGCCAATACCAAGCCGATGCAGATAGAGAAAATTGTCTTTGCGATGTCGTCGCCGCCGAGACCGATGAAGGTCGCGAACGCCAACATCATCAGTGCAAACTCCTCCGGCGCACCAAAGGTCAATGCAATATGGGCTAGAGGGGGTGCGAACAGCGTGAAAAGCACAACCGAAATCGTGCCGCCTACAATTGAGGCCACAGCGGCAGCGGTTAAGGCCTTATCGGCTAGACCCTGTTTCGCCAACGGGCGCCCGTCAAAGGTCGTCGCAACCGCTGTCGACGCGCCTGGAATACCCAACATGATGGAAGATATCGCACCGCCATACATCGCCCCGTAGTAGATCGCGGCCAAAAAGATAATGGCGCCCGTTGGCGGCACCAGAAACGTCAGCGGCAGCAAAATCGCGACGCCATTTACAGAACCAAGACCTGGCATTGCTCCAATAAACAAGCCGACGGTACAGCCCAGCAAAATCAATCCGAGATTGAGTGGTTGAAGCGCTACTGCAAAGCCGTCGAGGAGGAGATTGAGTATTTCCATCTGGGGACCCTAGATCGATTTGATGCGCTGAAGTTGTTCTGATGCCGGCTTCGCTCTTACGAGAAGAAGAACTTGAATAGCGGATAAAAGAGGGGCTCTGTAATTCCCTTAAGCAACGTAATTTTGAGAGCTATCTCGGAGAACAGGAAGGTCACGACCGGGATGGCAATCACATTGACTATTGTCAGAGTCCAACTATGGCCGCCCAGGACCTTTAAGTAAAAGAACAGTAACAGTGGCAGTGCACCGTAGACGCCGATACCCAGCAATGGACCAATGCCGTCGAAGAGTGCGATGGTGACAAATAAGGCGATGGCAACCACTCCGACATTGCCAAGTACACCCGGTGCAAAGAATGCTTCTTCCGATTGTCAAACTGCGGTTTTTCGCCTTGCCCAGTTAAAAAGAATCCAGACACAGCAGCCAAACATTTTAAGTGACAGCCAGAATGGCCAGAACCCTCCACCAGGTCCTTCGTCAGGTATCCAACCGATTGGCAGTCTCGCCGCTTCCCACATGAAATTAGGCAGACAATGCTGCCATGAATAAACCCATGAGGAGTTCTGCGGTGCGTACTGTCATATTAACTTACCAAATGCAGCTGGATGACTTTAAAGCAATTGTCAACAGTCGGCTCGATTTTGCAACGTTCACTGTCAACCTGCAGCCAACTCAATTCAAAATGGTTGTCGTAAAATCCGTTGGGCTGTTACCAATTGTGGCCATGTTGCATTCTGCTCATGGTCGATTCAAACAAGCAGCATGAGGCTGGCTCCAGGGCTCGTGCAGGCAGACCAATGCTGTCGATGATAAATCTCAGCCTCATGGAGTCCGGAAGCTTGTCACTGGGCGCTGTCATCGTTGGCCTCCTCCCCTGGGCCAAGCGCTCTGCTCAAACGCATTGCGCCGCAGTCGGCTAAGTTGTTTCGCTCCCACGTCGCTTCATATTGGTATACGTGGCGGCTTTGATCGCGCCACTTGACTGCCAATACGTTAGCCAAGCCACGAACTTGGTGTGTGGCATTCTTTATTTGGTATACCAGAGAATTGGAACATGCAATTGCTGAATGGAGTCTGAGGCGGTTTCATAGCGCATCATGAACGCTACAAATCCTCAAGAAGCTCAAGCTCTTAAGCAACAACCGGACCGGCTCATTCATTGCCGATCAGCCAATGCCAAAGTTCCCAAAAATTGGAACTTCACTCTAATCAACGTGAAAATTAACTCCGACTGGAAACAACCTGCTGAAATGCCTACATGAACCCGTGTACAATGAAGCCTCTCTGCACTTTCAACGCCCAAGCAGATTACTAATCCAGATGCGTTGGCTGTAAGTCAGGCGGATGGTATTAGAAATCAGTGCCTGAGTGCGGATGTGCGAGGCGACTAATGAAAGATCTTACGTCACCAGAGCTCGTACTAGAGCGCTTCCAGGAATTGCGCGGCCAGGTTGTCTTGGCCTTGCAGGACGGGCGAGACCTCGCCAATGAGCTGCCCGGCATTTCCGATGCCGTAGCTGCAGAGTTTGAGGCCGCCGACAAGCTAATCTCAAACCTGAGTTTGTCGCTAATGGTTGTTGGTGCTGAGGGTGTTGGAAAGTCAACACTCATCCGTGGGCTACTCGGCGAGGAGCTCTCTCCCATTGAAGCGGATCAGGCCGGCACTGTTGCGCCTGTATACTTTCAGTACGGCGCAAGTGCTGACCCGTCGTTCTCTATCGCCTTCAGTAGCCCTGCGAAGCCAGCACTTCAGTGCGATCAGAAGACATTCCTGGACCACATTCGGCAACGCACAAATGAGAACAACCAGAAAGGGGTCGCTTGCGGAATTGTCGAGATTGACAAACAAATTCTGCGGAATGGTCTACTGCTCGTCGATATGCCTGGGACAGGAGGAATATCTGATCAGGTTCGAAATGAGGCTCAGAGATTTCTCGAAAATAATACAGGCGCAGTTATCGGAATAGCGGCAAACCGATCTTACGGCCCGCTTATCGATCTCGCTCACATTCTGCTCTCACAGGACAATCGTGTCGGGTTTCAAGCAATTCTATCCAATCGCTTTGCCGACTACTTCGTCGAGAGCCCTTCAACGCTCAGGCCTCTTGAGTCTCAAGAGGTCGCTGAACGGATTACGACGTCTAGAACAGAGGGATTTGAGCGCATCAAAGAATGTTTAGATGCTGTCGATCTGAAAAGCTCACTCACTCCCGAGCAACTCTATGTCTTCAGTGCAGAGTTGTTGTTCCACCGTTCTGGTCCGCTAGCAACAGAAGCCCATCTGAGCGAGATGGATCGGTTCCTCGGAGATCTAGCTCACTACATCCGACAAAACAGTCTTGGTCGAATGGTGCAGAATGCAGCGCGACGGGCTGAGCGCGCCTTATCGGAGAAACTAAAGCCTTACATAAGTCTTCGTCATGAACTCGTCGAGCGACTACTCACTGGAGACCAACGACCGGCAGAACAGTTTCGTCACGATGCTAACGCTGCACTGAAAGAAATCTGGCATGCCAAGTATGCTACTGAGGATGTGATCGATGAGATCCAAGAACAAGTATGGACTCAGTTTGATAGTGTTATTATCGAGCAGAACGCACGAATTTCGCAAGACATCGAAGCGCTCATCGATAGACTGAATCAAGCTGACGCCTCTGAGCTAAGCGGAAAACTGGTAGATCAGGTTACCATTCTGCGAGCAGAGAACGAAATCCGTGTCCAGCGCACCAATCAACATCTCGCACAGTTGTTGGAGGAAGCGGTGACACGGTTCGTTATCGGCGCCAACGAGACGGTCAGATCAGCATTGGGTGCTCTCCCGGTCAGGATGGCTCAGATATCCGATACAATCAGAGTGACTCCCGATGATGTTGTTCAACATAACCTTATGCGATCTGTTGATGACGCGAGTGGCCGCCTGTTTTTGAAGGCAACCGGTGGAGCCGCCGGTGGAGCGGCTGGCGCTGGCATTGCATCCCAAGGCGCCTATCTGGCCCTTGTGCCAGATCCTACGCTTGTGACGCAAACCATAGGATTGATTATCGGTGGTGTATCTCTTTGGGTTGCCGTCAGCTACTCGCTCAAACGCTTTTTCGGCTCTGACAAAGAGCTCATAATTTCTCAACTAAGAGACATACAACGAAAGACTGCAAATGCTCATCAATTGCGTGAGCAGACACTTAAGCCGCTGGTCGGCGACACAATAGTCCAAATCGCCGAGATGACAGAGCAAAAGCTCAGGGCTCAACTCACGTCAATCGATAGAACACTGAGCGACACGGATCAGCAAGACCTAAAGTCAGAGCGCAAGCAACTGGAGGAAACGCTAGCTGAAATAGAGAACTTGTCGGGCAGGATCCTTTCCATACGCAAGACAGCTAACCAACTGTCCTCAGCAACGGAGGCTTAGTCTAGAAGGATGTTTCGTCTCAGTCTTGCAGTTTTGTTTGCCGTCTTCGCACGTATTCAAGGGAAGAAGGCCCAACAAAGCATTTCAGGTGCATTCGCCAACCTCAGGCGTCATCGCTCTTATCCGCTCTTGGTTGCGCTTCTGGTTTTCGTTCTTCTTCTTGTCGCGGCTGGTTTCATATTATCCTCAATCGCAAACGTTTGGGAGAACGCCAACAAACTTGGTGGCGTGTGGTTTGGCGTCGTTACCATAGCTGCTCTGGCCTGCGTCAGTGCAATCGTGTTTTTCCTTGTAAGGCGCTTCAACCATCACGAGCGACGCAAGCTGGCCCCAAGAGAAGAAAGTCTATTTGTCACGAGTGAACAGCCCAAGTCTCTTCCGCCTCCCGATCATGAAATTCAGCGCGTCAACAAGATCCGAGACAGACTGCATCGAACGCTGGACCAACCAACTGCCCAGATCCTAACTGATAACGATGTTGCGTTTCTGAAGACCGACAAGAAAAACCAAGAACTCATTGAAGACGAGTTGAAGAAGCACATTCGGAATTTTGTCGACGTAGCCAAGACTGAAAACGATGCGGCTGGCCAATCAGCTAGCTTGTTGGCAGATCAGCTTATAAAGCTGAATTCGAAACAAGCAGATTGGTGTCGAGCCGAGCTTTCGACTCTTGGAGATACTGCAGATTAACCCTTGAGTAGCCAGTTGTCGTTGACGTCTGAAAGACATTAGCTAACGCGGTGATAGTGTGGTGGCGACTGACGCATCTAAAGCGAACGATCAGATAGCCGCGTCCCACCAGGAACTGCGTGCGCTTGCTGCGCAACTCCAGAAATTTCTCAATTTGCAAAATCTTCCAGACTGGGCGCCAGAAAGTATTGCAAACACAAGAGCCGCTGAGAGCGAGGCCAGCCTCCGTCGCATCGACAGCCTCCTGAGCCGCAAATTTGGTGTTGTTGGATTGGAAGGCGTTGGAAAATCGACATTGATCAATGCCATATTTGGTCAACCTGTTGTGCCGACAGATTCCGACCAACCAGGAACAGCCACCCCTATCTTTGTTCATGCTTCCTCTAACAATTCAACTGCATATGCCATTGAGACTGAGGAAGGGGCGATCCGACCGTGCGAAGACTATGAGGAATTGACGAGTTACGTCCTTCAGCGGCACAACCCTAATAACCACAAGCAGGCTCGACACGCGTCTATTTCACAGCCCGCTCCTCATCTTCCTCCAGGCCTATGTCTCGTTGACCTGCCAGGAAGTGCGGGGATGGCCTCCTCGTTTCGCGAAAGCGCGATCTCTTCCTTAGAATATGTTGATCGCGTCATTCTTGTCGTGCAGGACCGGAATGCTGGTCCCGCGCTTGAGTTGGCCCACGACGTCATAACTCGCGGTATTGAGATATGGGCGGTTGCGGCCAACCTTCAGATGTCCAAGCTGGTTGATCCGGGAAACTTACAACCTCTTCCCGATCATGAGGTGCGTGATCATATCGCTGCAACGCGTGACTATATCGAGCGAAACTTTCTGGATGAACTCCCGAAGCTCGAAGAGAAATGTGAATTCTTTGCGTTCCATTTCCCGTCGATGCAATCGCTTTCGATCGCTCCGGACGCAAATCATTGGATACCTGCTCACGTCGAAGAGATCTATCGGTTCTCGGATTGGTTTACTGGATCCATCGGCAATGCAACCACGACTGCTCGACTACAGAAAGCAACCAAAGACCTCGCTGACAAGCTGGCGCAATCGAAGAACCAAACACTCATTGCACGAGAGCAGATTGACGGCTTGCTCAGTTCTGATCCGACTACGCAGGAACAGGTTTGCCAAAAATTCGCTCAACACGAAACTGAAATTCAGACGAGGTGGACAAGGAGCGTTACTAATGGGCGAATTAAAGAAGCAAAACGCAAGGCCTGGGACGACTTTGCACCCGCTGCAATGCAACTGAAGGCTGACCTCCGACACTTGCAGCAAACAACGAGACGTGAGCTGCCGGACAACTGGTGGGCACAAAACTGGCAGCTCAAAAGTGAGATATCAGAGAACATAAATCGTAACCTATCCAGCGCCAGCGACCGTATGAACACCGATGCTGAGGAAGTCCTGCAAGAATTCTCAGATGTCGCCAGACAACTGGCCCACGAAACTGCAGTCACTGCGATCTCAATACTACCAATAGATCTTGGTCCGCTGCCGATGACGTCGCCTGCGAGTTTCTCGATTTGGGTGGCACCTTTGATCGACCCGGAACGGCAATCATTCGCTGAGTATGATTCCGCGAAAGTCATCGAACGGTATTTGAGCGAGTTGACCGTTGCTGAAATGAGCATCACCCTTGTCGAAGGTGACCAAATCTACGAGAGATTTCACGCAGCGTTATCCGGAGTCGTTTCAGATAACGAAAAAGTATTAAAGCAGAGACTTGATGCTTTGGTCAGGATCCTGCGGGGTGGATCTTCTCCAGCGTTGAAGCAAGCTAGGCAAGACTTAAGCAATCAGGTTGTCGAACTTGAAGAAATTGCCTCAGAGACAAACAGCTTGCGCGATCGAATTGCGTCTATTGAGTTAGTGGAAGAAGAACATCTCGACTACATTTGAGCGGGAAGGAAACAAGCACAAGACCGCTTCAAGGGCAAACTTCGACACATCCCTCGTAGCCCCATGTAGAATTCGTTCGAACAGAATTTTTCTTCTCTCTACAACCCCTTTTCACAGCGATGCGATATTGTCTCACAATTTAACTTCTCCCTTCGCGAGGACTAATGTGAGACCTGTCTGGTTAGGCTTGTGACTCGGGTGGTTTGTCCTACGATCAATGCCCGCTACAGATCAGCATGAAACAGAAACAGAAACGGAACCGATAACAAAATTGGAGCAACACGCCTACGTCTTCTCAAAGCGCTAAGGCATCCGCTGGAACGAAGCGTATTGTGGTGTGGTTGCAGCCGAGACAGGACGCTAAGTTTATAGATATTCTTCGCCCAAACGGTACGGTATTGTGAACGCATGGCAAGCAATATAGCACCAGTGTCAACCTGCTGAACTTTATACGGAGCGTCCTGCGCCGGGTTCCAAAGTTCTGGCTTTGGCAATGTTTAACTGGGGCGACTTTGTTGCTCAATTAGAGTCGCAATCCAGCAACGCCTCGGCCTCAACAATCAGTGGAGATGTTTAATCGCCAATGGATGGACTTTCGTATCGCCGTCTGCTGGAAAGCCATATCCCCAACAAGAAAGCTGGAACCACACTGAGAAACACGATCCCGTTGGCCGATAGTACGAAGCATGTAGCGGCAGCTTCTAGCCAAAGAACGGAGAGGTTAATCAAGCTTAAGACGACAGAGCATGCAGTGGCAAAAAAAACGACTACAAAGATTGGGTATGCGGCGAGCAGTTGTTCGTCCCGATGACGTAGCTTCAAAGCAATAGGGTAAGCCAGGAGCAAGAGTAGCGATAAGCCAGCTGATGCTACAAAAAATGACATCCCTTCGGTACTTCTGCTTCAGTGCGCGACAAGTAAAGGTTTTTGCCTCAACAACAATTAGCACAACGATCCTTGCCGCCGCATTGGGGTCCGCGCACTATTCATAAGAAGGAACGTTTGAACCTGTCTCTTGGATCTCAAGTCTAACGCTGCCGTCGCAGCATAACGCGCAGCCTGCTTGGTGATTTCTCTAGCGTCAGTACATCGCTCATGTATGCTCAAGTTAACTTGATGTGTGCTTCAATTGCCTAAATGCATGGCGGAAGTGCGATCGCCATTGAGATCCCAGGCCGCGATATTGAAAGAACATGTTGCGGGGATCGATTGCAGCCAAGCAATCTAGACATGCTGGAAGGCTCAAACTTTGACGCCGGTCATACAAGTATTTGGTCAGTTTAAGCTCAGGCGCGAAATTAAGTATGAAAGCGCCACTGCTAAAACGATACTCAAAAAAAACTTTCGCGCCCAGTGCAATTTATCTGTACCAACGGCTCTGTTCGGCTCTGATGTAGTTTTCCCTTCTAACTCATGGCGCCGGCGAGGCATTGGCGGGGCGTAAGTCGCTCGCCGTCACGTTC
>NZGY01000017.1 GCA_002689605.1 Filomicrobium sp. | reverse complement strand
TGACAGTGGCTTCTCAGGCTCTGTCAGCCGTTTGCAGCGCGGAACGACGGGCAAATCGAAACAGAATGTACTCAACCACCTGTGTCGCATGATCAAACCGAGTTTTGACACGACCAAGACCTGATGTGAGCAGGTCGTCCCGTTAACCACGAAGCCGAGCAGGCCTGCAGGAAAAAGATGTCGAACATTCAGTCGCTTCCCTTAGGGACAGAACTGGTCGGCGATTACCGCATCGAGCGCGTGCTTGGTGCCGGCGGCTTCGGCGTGACGTATCTTGCGCGTGAGACAGATCTCGATCGATTTGTGACCATCAAGGAGTATTTCCCTGCGGATTTCGCGAGCCGTCAGGGGGATTTGGAAGCAGTTCCTCGAACGAGTGGTTCGACCGAAGATTATCAGTGGGGGCTGGATCGATCTATTGATGAAGCGCCAACACTTGGAAAATTCAATCATCCAAATATTGTCCGCGTCTATCGCTATTTTCGCGCCAATAATACGGCCTACATGGTGCTGCACTTTGAGGAAGGCCAAAGCCTAAAAAACTGGCTCCGAAATCTCGGCCGCGCTCCTCGGCAGAAGGAAATTGATTCTGTCATTGAGCCAATACTAGACGCGCTGGAGACGATCCACGTTTCCGACTTCCTGCACCGAGATATCGCGCCAGATAACATCATCATCCGTACCGACGGCTCTCCCGTGCTGATTGATTTTGGGTCAGCGCGCGGGGAGATTGCACATCAAACAAGAACCTTGAGTGCGCTTGTTAAGCCCGGTTACAGCCCTTACGAGCAGTATGCGGAGACAGGGCACAAGCAAGGTCCATGGACAGACATTTATGCCCTCGCTGGCACAATTTACCATATCGTAACCGGCAAACGGCCGCCGGACGCGCCGTCGCGGATAATCAAGGATGAGCTGACCCCAACCAGGGAGGCTGCAATCGGTGCATACCGGACTGGCTTCCTCTCGGCGATCGATCAAGGTCTCATTCTGGATACAGACCGTCGACCACAATCCATCAGACAGTGGCGAGGCAATTTGCTCGCCCCCGATGAGCCTCAATCGTCATGGTTCCGTCGATCATCGTCTTCCAAGGCCACGGATCAGCTGGATCCACGAACACAGCCACTCGCAAAGACACAACCACTTCCCGATACAAATCCCGAGTTGCCCTTGCCAGACGCTCCAGCGCCTGAGGGCCAGTTCGTTGATTTTGTCGAGCGATTAAAACGTAAGAACCAGCAGCGCGATGACGAGCACCTGGAGCCTGATGAGGGTCCGCCGACTGCAACGCGAGAGTCAGCAACTCTAGACGTGCCTGCTGAACCTCCAGCAACAAAGAAAAAATCGACACGACTATTTCAGCTTGGTTGGGGTGCTAAAAGGAAACCAGTCGCTGCAGTGGAGGCTACTCCGGTTGTTTCTGGTTCAGGGTCCGCAGTCGCAGCTGAGCAACTTCCGGTAGTTGTTCCACAACGAGATCCGCCGCGTGTGCTACGAAAGGCGAGACCAAAGCCCATCAGGGGATTGTCTCGTCCACGGTGGCGACCTCTACTCATCAAACTGTTTATTGGTTTTGGCATTGCTGCAGGCGTTGTCGCGATGCAGGACCGCTTGCCACAGTTTGCAACACGCAGTAGCGGTAAGATATCCGGCAGCTCCCAGGCGAGTGTCAAAAAGCCGAAGGCTGCAACACCAGTACAGACGCGGACAGCTCGGCCCGAAAAGCGTGATCCTCTTCTTTATAGATTCCAGGCTCACAATGGAAAGGTAACTAACCTCGCCTTTGCTGATGGTGGCCGTTTGCTTGTGACGTCCGGCGCCGATGGCTTGCTGAAAGTCTGGAACGCCCAAACCCGTAAAGTCGAGCGCGTCATAGAATTAGACGACGGGCCGGCAACTGCGTTGGCAATTTATGAGAATTTTGCCCTCACAGGTCATCCGGAGGGAGCCGCGGTGAAGTGGGATCTCCGAACCGGCTTTAAGCTGAAATCTTATCGTAGGAACAAGGCAGATATCACAGCAGTGGCATTTGCCGGCAGTCCGAAACGGTTCTGGGTTGCAAGCCGAGATTGGACGATGGCGCTGTGGGAAGCGCAAACACCATCTTCTCCTCTACACATCATAAAAAGGCATGACCGCCCTGTTCTCGCTTTGGCCTACAATGACGCGAGAGGCCTCTTAATGTCTGGCAGTGCAGACCGTCGCGCTAAAATCTGGCGAACCGCTGATTACAAACTTCTGCGGACCTATTCGAGATCGAAGGATTTCATAAGCGCCGTCAGCCTGTCAGAGAGCGGCAATCGGTTGGCGTCTGGCTCACTCGATGGCCGGATACGGACAATGTCGCCGCGGTCCCGGCGCTACCGTGAAATCCGAGCTCATTCAGGTACAGTTACGGGCCTCGCTTTCAGTCCAAATGGCGCGGCATTGATTTCAGCGAGTGCCGATGGAACGATTAAGGTCTGGGGATCAAAGAGGAAAAGACCATTGGCGACCTACATGGCTGGCGGCCAAGCTGTCACTTCGCTTGCCACGTCCCCGAGTGGTAGCCAATTCGTGTCCGGTAGCTCGGCAGGGGAAGTGCGTATTTGGCGCGGATTTTCCAGCGTACTTTAAAAAGTCTCTCTAGATGCGAGAGAGGCCGGCAATGCCGACCTCAAATCTCATTTGATGTTGTCAGAACTACTTCAGAGAGTGACAAATCTGACAGGGGCAACGAGTAACAAGCTAGCTCTTCTGAAGCTTAGCATCCGTCTTGCCTTGTGGTGTGAACTTGCCTGTCGAGACAAAGCTCGAGATCTGACCTGACAGTGTCGCGAATTCCACGCAAGAATTGCCACAGCGCTTCTGGATCTCAGCCAGCTGTTCTTTAGCAAGGTTGACTTCGCCTTGCTCAAGGAACGCTTCGCCAAGATAAGCGCGAGCAACCCTATAGTTCGGATTGATTTTCAAAGCCTTCTGGTAGTAGGTCAACGCTTCGGCAACCCGTCCCAGCTTGCGCATCGTATAGCCGATGTAATTCAGGATACGTGGATCATCCTGGTTCTTGGCTTTCTGGAATTGGGCAAGTGCTTCGTCATATTTGCCAGACTGTGCAAGCCAATAACCTGCCTGATAAATCTGGTCGTCATTTAGCTGACCACTCTGATTCTTTTTGCACTCTTTCTTGTCTTTGTTCTTCTTTTTCCGGCAATCCACTTTCGGCGCATCGCTCGATGATCCCATAGCACCCGCACTTGTGGAAAGAACGGTCAGGGGCATCATCATCGCGCCGCCAACAAAAAAAGTCATTGCAGTTGCTGCAACTAGGCGATTAGTCATGGTTTCACTCTTTGCTAGTCGAAGAATCTTTCAATTCCAGGATAATCTAATACAATCCAGTATGTCTTGCCCGACACATTGGATCAAACGCACGTGAGACTTCCCGAGGCGGCGGTGTCCTGATCAGGCTGTTGTCTGAACCTACAACTGTGGCCAAAAGCCGGTAAAGGGTGTCAACATTCAGTAACAGTCGCCTGATCCTGTGACTTGTAGTGCACGACATCTGCATTCTGCCATTATTTGCCACAATTTATAGCCCTGGCTCGAATCGACCTGTGTCGTTCCGTATCAGGCGACTCTTCACCAAATCACGTTGCTCTCAGGGGATGAATTGGCGACATGTTTGGCTGGCGACGACGAAATGATGGTTTTGATTGGCACAAGTACGTGCGCACCACGATCAAGCTGCGTTGTGAAGATCACAGGAAGCGCATAGAAGATATAAAGGAGGCTGCCGCTGCCGGCGTGGTCGATGCCGGCAAGGCTAGTGCCAGTGCGCGCCGTTCGCTGCTTCAGATCTTATGGTCCGGGCTGCTCAGCGGTGTTCGTGTCGCTGGAGCCGGGGTAGCGAAAGCACCTGCTGCAATCGGTCGGCTACTGATGGGAACTGGTCGAATCCTGCGCCCGGTGGGTAATGGTATCGCGGCGTGGGCACCTGCCATTGAGCCACTGATAAACAGACCGGGCATACCGGCACTGCTGCTCCTTTTTGCCATAGCCAGCGCAGCATCAGGCGTGGCCAGGCTTGCCACGGCTGGCTTAGATATTGGTGCAGCATTGCTGTTGGTGGTTGGCGCGCTTCTGGCGATCTTCGCAGCGGTACCGCTACTGACAAAGCTTTCGCATTCTTCAAGTCGTTTTCTTACGGCTCCGTTTCTTTCAATGCCGGGGCTCCAAAATCCAGCTCTTAGGACAGGATTAACCTCCGTGCTTTCGATTATTGCAGTTGGTGGAGCAGGTTGGTAGTTGTGGCCGTATGTCACGAATGTTGCAGGACAGATCTCCAGCGCCTCGCTGCCCTCCATCTCGCAGCCGCCGCTTGAAGGCCGTGCGCGTGCAGTTACAGGAGATACAATAGTTGTTGCAGGACAAGTTGTTCGATTGTCAGGGGTTGAGGCACCGGAACTAACTCAGGTCTGTCGCAACTCAAGGCGCAGGCGATGGCGCTGTGGGCGGACGTCCCGCTAAGCGCTATCAAAGATCATTGGCTTGCGCAAAGTCGTCTGTAGCAAATTGAGTACAGACAATAGTGGCTTTAAGGTTGGGACCTGCCAGATCGGAGAGGACGACATTGCCATGCGTCTTCTGAGGCGTGGGCATGTATTCTCAACGGCTAGCAGCTATGGCAGTTATGCAACCGAGGAAACAGCGGCAAGAACTGCCAAAGTTGGGATCTGGAGTGGCCCCACGCAATCACCTGAGGACTATCGAACAGCAGCATGGAACTCGGCAAAAGGAAAGGCTCCTGAGGGCTGCCCGATCAAAGGGCGTGTGACGCGCGGCGGCAAGATCTATCTGCTGCCCTGGTCGCCAAGTTATCGTAGCCGCAAAGTCTGCAAAAGCCGTGGTGAGCGCTGGTTTTGCTCCGAAAGTGAAGCATTGGCAGCAGGATGGAAGCCTGATCCAGCAAGCTAACGTGCTCCGATATTAGGGTGCTAACGCTCCGGTAAAGTAATCACCGATTTAGATTCCATCCCTGCATGTGGGTTGCAGGGTGCTCCTGACTTGACGATAACTGCTCTGCATCGTTTGGTATGCAGGAGAAATTCGCGCCCAACAGCAGGGCCTGATGAGCAACGAGACTAAGATCAGTTAGGGAGAAGCCACATGCAGGATGCACCAACAGGCTTAAAGACATTCCAGACATACATTGACGGTAAGTGGGTCGACTCCGTTTCAGGCAAACGGCTTCTGACATCTGATCCATACACGGGTAAACCCTGGGCGGAAATTCCTGAATGTGAAGCCGCTGACGTCAACAATGCTGTTGAGGCAGCCTATCGTGCATTCGACAACGGCCCCTGGGCACGCATGACGCAAACCGCGCGCGGGCGGGTTCTGCGCAAGATTGCTGATCTTATTGAGAAGAATGCAAACTACCTGGCTGAGATCGAAGTTCGCGACAATGGTAAGCTGATCTCTGAGATGAGCGCCCAGCTCAAGTACCTGCCGGAATGGTACTACTACTATGGCGGGCTTGCCGATAAAATTCAGGGCAGCGTCGTACCTGTCGATAAGCCTGATCATTTTACCTATATCCTGCGCGAACCGATTGGCGTTTGCGGCATGATTATCCCATGGAATTCACCGCTGCTGTTGACGGGTTGGAAGCTAGCACCAGCACTGGCCGCAGGATGTACTGCGGTTATCAAACCTTCTGAGTACACGTCCGCCTCGCTTTTGGAATTTATGCGCCTTGTTATCGAGGAGGCGGACCTGCCGCCAGGTGTCGTCAACGTCGTTACGGGATACGGGCAAGCCGCGGGTGAGCCGCTCGTTACGCATCCAAAGGTGAGCAAAGTCGCATTTACTGGCGGGTCACTAACCGGATCGCGCGTAGCGTCGTTGGCAGGACAGACCTTCAAGAAGGTCTCACTAGAACTCGGCGGTAAGTCGCCGAATATTGTGTTTGACGATTGCATCATGGAAGATGCAGTCAGTGGCGCGATCTCCGGCATCTTTGCAGCAACCGGTCAAACCTGCATCGCAGGATCACGACTGCTGGTTCAGGAAAACATCCATGATGAGTTTGTCGAAAAGCTCATCGATATGGCCAAGACTGCAAAGCTCGGCAATCCAATGAGTTTTGAAACGCAGGTTGGTCCGGTAACAACCCCGCCGCAATATGAAAAGATTTTAGGCTACATCGATATTGCCAAAGGTGAGGGTGCAAACTGCGTCCTTGGTGGCGGTCCCGCCGGCGCGGACATGGGGGGCGGCAAGTACTTTGTCCAACCGACGGTCTTTACCGGTGTCGACAACAAGATGCGCATCGCGCAAGAAGAAGTATTTGGCCCTGTCCTGTCGGTGATCAAATTCAAGGATGAGGATGACGCTGCGGCGATCGCCAATGACGTGATGTACGGTCTGGGTTCAGGCGTGTGGACCCAATCCATCAAGCGTGCCACGACAATGGCGCAGCGAATTAGGGCTGGCACGGTGTGGGTCAATACCTACCGAGCCGTTAGTTTCACAATGCCATTTGGCGGCTACAAGAGCTCAGGTCTTGGGCGCGAAAACGGTCAGGATGCCATCAACGAGTACTTACAGACCAAGAGTGTATGGATCTCCAACGCACCAGGCGGCGGCAACCCGTTTGTCATGAAAACGGCGGCTGACGACTAGAACAAGATCGTTCCGGATGGAATCACCGTTCGATTTGCTCACTTTGTTGGCCGAAACGTGAATATTGCTCTACTCAATTAAATTAGAGACCGGTTCACGTTTCAGTTGGATGCGCCAAGCGCTTCCATCTGACACGATCGGGCTTCTAAGATACAGTTGAGTGGAAGAGAGCGGTGTCGACGCTAAGTCGGCACCGTTTCTGTTTCAGTCGCGGAGATCAAACCCGAAGATTTGAGGTAAGGAAATCGATTGTCGCCCGGACACGAGCTGGCATGAACCTCTTTCTTGGGTAGATGATCCAGGCGGCCGTCTCGAAGTCTGTGGCGGCAGCCCGATGTTTCGTAAAAAGGTTAAGCGGCCGTCCAGCTGCTGTGTAATCGCCAACTAGCCAATTTGCAAGAAGTGACACACCGAGCCCATCTCGCGTTGCATCTCGAAGCGCGACAGCATTTGTCGTTGTGAAATGGCCACGGACCGAGACCTCTGTCATACGGCCTTTGGCGTCGCGGAATAACCAGTTGGAGCGATATCCCGGAAGATCGAATTGCAATACCTGGTGATTGATCAGGTCTTTGGGTTTCCGGATTGGTGACGTCGACTCTAAGTAACCTGGGCTGGCACATGCATGATAGCGCGTCCCGCGGAGCTTTGTGCAGATCAGATCTCCTTCCACGGATGGTGCCAGACGAATGGCGATATCAATGTTCTCACGAACGATATCGAGATTGTCGTCGGATAAGATGAGTTGCAGTCTAAGGTTAGGGTAAGCGTTACGGAAACTTCTCAGGAGCGGTGCAATGCGTACTTGCCCGAAAGTGGTGGATGTTGTCAGACGAAGCGTGCCCGAAACCTCCGTTTCCAGTGTCTGGACTTCGTCGGCGACGGCATCGAGTTCTTCGACGATGCTCTACAAGCGACCTAGCACGTGACGACCAGTTTCTGTCAACGACAGGCGTCGGGTCGTTTGGTTGAAAAGTCGTACATTGAAGTGCCTCTCAGCCCTGGCCACCACACGAGATATCAATGAGGGATCAATCTCTTTGTCACGAGCAGTTGCGGCGAAGCTGCCTTTCCGAGCAACATCAAGTATCAGCTTAAGGTCATCTAATTCCATTCGTGCAGCAATTGCACAAGTATGATGCTATTCATACTGTTTAAGAATCTAAAGTAGATCGCTAGCTTTACGACACTGTTATTCGCAAGAGCAGTCGGCTCAGAGCATGTGCAACACTCCATGGGTTATTGCGAGACGGGACCAAGCAAAATTGAGCGCCAGAAGAAAAGGGCAGTACGAATGAGGAAACTCAGCGGCAAGGTCTTAATTGTTACAGGTGCTAGTCGTGGCATAGGCGCGGCTGCAGCAAGAGCTTTTGCAGAAGCCGGCGCAAAGGTAGTTTTGGCTGCACGGACAAGTACACAGATAGAGGCAATCGCTAGTGAACTCCGCGGCGCAGGCAGTGAAGCAATCGCTGTCTCTTGCGATGTATCCAACTTTAATGATGTTGAAGCGATGATCGAAAAGACCATCGCGTTTGCTGGCCGGGTGGATGTCTTGGTCAACAATGCCGGCGTGATTGACCCGATTGCTCGTCTTTCTGAATCAGATCCCGAGCAGTGGGCTAAGGCCGCCGACATCAACTACAAGGGTGTTTACTTTGGATTGCGCGCCACCATACCGGTGATGGAAAGACAAGGCAGTGGCGTCATCGTCAACATCAGTTCAGGTGCTGCAACAAGTGCGCTCGAAGGTTGGAGCCATTACTGTTCAAGTAAGGCAGCTGCATTGTCCTTGACCAAATGCGCAAACGCCGAGATCGGCGGCAAAGGCATTCGTGTTGTCGGTTTGAGCCCAGGTACGGTGGCGACAGATATGCAGGTCGCTATCAAGTCTTCCGGCCTCAATCCTGTGAGCACACTCGAATGGAGTGATCACATTCCTCCGGATTGGGTTGCGAAAGCGATTGTCTGGCTAAGCAGCGAAGAGGCCTCCGACGTCGCAGGTGAGGACTTTGTATTACGCGATCCAGCAAACAGACAGCGCGTTGGCCTGCCGACAGGATGATGCTTCAAATTGGTCGCCAGAAACAACCAAGCCTGCACATCGGAGGGCTTGGCAGAGGCAGATCTGTTCAACTTGAGCTTGGCGTCAATTAGAACACGACCACTGAACGGATCGATTTGCCTTCATGCATAAGGTCGAAGGCCGAGTTGATTTCTTCCAATGGCATGGTGTGCGTGATCATCGGATCAATCTGGATCTTGCCATCCATGTACCAATCAACAATCTGCGGAACATCCGTACGACCGCGAGCCCCGCCGAATGCTGTGCCGCGCCAGGAGCGCCCGGTGACAAGTTGGAATGGCCGTGTGGAAATCTCTTTGCCAGCACCAGCAACGCCAATGATGATGCTTTCGCCCCATCCTTTATGGGCTGACTCAAGTGCAACGCGCATTACGTCAACATTTCCGATGCACTCAAACGTGTAATCTGCTCCACCGCCGGTGAGCTCTACGAGATGGGCAACAAGATCACCATCAACTTCGCTTGGGTTGACGAAGTGGGTCATGCCGAATTTCTCGCCCCACTCCTTCTTGCTGTTGTTCATGTCAACGCCGACGATCATGTTCGCACCGACCAACTTGAGACCTTGCAGGACATTCAAGCCGATACCGCCGAGACCGAATACGATGCAATTCGAACCTGGTTCTACTTTTGCAGTGTTCATCACGGCGCCAATGCCGGTCGTAACTCCACATCCGATGTAGCAAATCTTGTCGAAAGGTGCATCCTCGCGGACTTTCGCGAGCGCAATTTCAGGCACAACGGTATGATTGGAGAAGGTCGACGTACCCATGTAGTGATAGACGGGCTTGCCTTCGAATGAGAAGCGGCTTGACCCGTTAGGCATAAGGCCTTGCCCTTGCGTGACTCGGATGGCCTGGCAAAGGTTGGTTTTCGGGTTGAGACAGTACTCGCACTCACGACACTCAGGCGTATAAAGCGGAATAACGTGATCGCCCTTTTTCAGATTCTTCACGCCCGGGCCGACATCCACAACGACACCTGCACCCTCATGACCGAGGATGGCTGGAAAGATACCCTCGGGGTCCGCACCAGACAGTGTGAACTCATCGGTGTGGCAAATGCCGGTTGCTTTAACCTCAACCAATACTTCGCCTTCTTGAGGGCCCTCCAGATCGACCTCGACAATCTGTAGGGGCTCACCACTCTCAAATGCGACCGCTGCCCGTGTTTTCATGGCGTTTCTCCCTTCTAGATAAACGGATCAGTGATTTGCCGCGAGTATGCCAGCCATTCGCCGGATGCGAAAGCGCGTCGTGCAATTAGATCGATATTGCTTGAGAGGTGTGCTGAGGAGATATAAGGGGCGTACAGCAAACTGCTATACGCCCCATTGTCGTGCCCCTGCCGGTTGGCTTTACTCAAACAGCCGTCCGGGCCGCCGACAAGCTCGTTATCGTCGGTATCCCTGGAACTTGACCAGGGCTCTACCTTTGAAATTCGTTGTGGTGTTGTAGCGAACGATAATTTTCTGAACGTAACGTCCGCGTCCTTCTCGAGCTAGAACAAACCGATTTGTCGTAACTCCGTCGTTAACCTTACTGTAGAATGGGAACTCCTGTTCGCTGCCGTTCCCATACACAACACGCAGGCCCTGGAAACGTACATCGTGCTTCTCGACGACAAGGCGGAAAGCCTCAAGACGGCCTTTGCTGCGCCCAACAGCGATGACGTCGGTCTTAGTTCTGAAGCGTGGCGGCCGAGCAAATCCAAGTTCGATCCATTCACCCTTTGCTCTGCGTATTTCCAACGCCCGCTGCCGATTGTCCTGATCCAGCATTGCGTAGACACGCAATGAGCTCGTCTGGGTGGTCAAGGCGGTTGCCTTGATCCGAATGCTTCGAAGCTTCCCTGACCGCTGTAACGAAATCTTGGGCGATACACTATTCCGAGCGAGTTGTCGCAGCACCTGGATTTCGTCTGTCTTGCCGTTGGAGTTAACAGCGGTAATCTTGCCAATGCCTACGGTTCTTCTGCCCGCACGTAGCGCCAAGCTCGTGATCGGGCCAAGACCGCGATTGACCGAAAGCTCAATTGATGGTTTTCCAAGTACAACCTGAACTGTGCCTAAGAGAATATGATTCCGCGGCGCGCCACCACGATCGAGAGGAAGCACCGTGCCAAACCGCTAGCCGTCTCCAAGAGGAGCACGCCGATCGTTTGAAGCAAAGCGGCCTGTGTCGCGATCAGGTCGCTCCAGTCTCTGCGTGTGCAATGTAAAGCGGGAAATATCTCGTGACTGCGAAGGTCGTGTAGCGATAGCCACTTGACGAACGCGGCGCGCAGGAGCGTCAAATCGCAGACGCGGCGTTCTCTTGCCTTCGTCAACCCAACGGTTCAGGTCAAAGCGTTTCACGTCGCCATTCGCAAACGTCACTGTAATATGTTGGACGAAAACGTCTCGACGCCCAACCTCAATTTGCAAAAAGCGCAAAGGTTGTGATTCTTGAGATGGACGGATCGCGGCGCGACCTTCACGCAGATCTATTGTGACGGCATTGCTGTATTGGCTGGGGCGATACGTGTTTGAGGTCTGGGTGATCCCGCGGAGTGAAACGATTGCTCTCTTCTTCGACTCTCGACGCAGCGTCCGGTAGGTCGCGGCAACGCTCGCAATACGTCGCCCCTTGTCGCTAAAGCTTAGTTTGAATGGAGGGGCACCTGGACGAAGCAATCTGTCGGGCTCTACCGTTCTCACGCGGCCATTACCAAAGGTGACGGACAGCGAGTAGAGCCGAATGGTGCCACGCTCTACTCCAAGCTGCAGTCCTGCAAGTAAGCCGGCATTATTCTCTAGATTGAAGGTGTCGGTCTCGCGGGTGAAGTTCGCGATCTCCTCGCCAATCAGTGCATTCGTTTGACTTGCCGCGGGAGTGGTAACTGACAAAGTGCTAGTAATCGCGCAACAAGCGGCCAATATCGCTTTCACGGTGCTCCCCTCGCTGCGGTAGCTAGCTCGTGTCGAGCCGAGAATGCAGTCTAGCTACTCAAAAAGAGCCAAGATTGTATCCTCCAACCTTGAGCAGCTCACATTCTAGTCAGCCTGAGTAGAGCTTTTTCATGACCTCGATACGGCGATTTCCTGCTTTTTTGTTCATGCGAGAAGTCGTCCTTAAAAAGGGGCCCAAAGCTGTGCTGCATGATAGAAGCGTAACCTGTGACCTTGCTCTCAAAACTTGGCCCAGATTTGGAAGACATCAGTGCTTGATATTCGTTCCATTGCCCGCGCCGAGAGGCCGATCTGCAACGCTTCAATCGGAGAGCGTTGGGGCTCAGATATCAAAAAATCGCCTGACGATTGAGCCGCTGACAAGCTGATTTTTCGATCATGAGTGCTATTTGTTCTGACTATCATCTTCCTCGGTAGAGGCGAGCGACCAATCCGAACCAACTTGAGTTTAGCGAAGCCACCTCGATTTGGTGCGACCGGAAAATGCCCGTCGAAACTGCGGATCATTCGGCCGCTCTGCGCAGCGATAAGGAACCAAGCTTCACTCGCCTCTGTACGCTCAAAGTCTGGCAGTTGACTAGCAAGAACGGGTTCGCCGAGCAGTTCAACACTGGCTCTGTTCGGTTGGGAGCCCGTCGCATCACTTTGAAGCTCAATGCGCGCGATCGACTTTTTAGTATTGAGTTCAACCCATCGGCTCATCGTATTGCGCCGTTGCACAACATCGAACGCTTCTTGCCGCTGGGTGTCGTCTTTGAAGAAAACGACCAGCTGTTTTATCCGGACGTTATTGCCTGTGAGGTGCAAGCGTACTCGGCTTAGTCGACTTGGCTTTCCAGCAAGATCGAACACTGCGATATTGTTGTCCTGGGAGATCGTTTTCTGACCGAGGAGCAACTCACCTCCCTGGGTCGGTGAACCGAGTTGGACTGTCTTCGGCTTCGGAGCTTGAGACTTTATCTGTGGCTTTGGCTTAGCAGATGGCAAGTCAACCTCTGTCGAAGCAGCGGATAAGCGGTTGAGTGCTGTTGACGTCAGCGATCCCGTTTTTTGATCTTGTCGTGTGTTGTTAGCCGACGTGGCTTGGGCTGATTGATTAGTCTTTTGATCGGTAACAGAGCTTTCAACATGGCTCTGTTCGGCTCTGATGTAGTTTTCCCTGCTAACTCATGGCGCCGGCGAGGCATTGGCGGGGCGTAAGTCGCTCGC
>NZGY01000016.1 GCA_002689605.1 Filomicrobium sp. | reverse complement strand
CGCACGTTACGATCGTCCTAAGCTTAAACGTATAAACGCAGAGGCCTCTCACCTGCTCGGGAGGCCTTGTGTCATTGCTGCGTCAGCTGCTCCAGGTTGGTCCAATCGAGAACAGCACGCAACGCCTTGTTAAAACACTCGCGCCAATTGCGTGAGTGGGACCTTCATTGGTATGGAATAACAGTTCCGCAACGATCTGTTTTCACCCTATTGGCTCCCCGACGTTTCAAGTGGGTAGTTTGAGTTCGAGTTTTCCGGCGATGGGGTAGGCCATGGCCTTCAGGGTTGCGCGATTGCGATAACCGCGAGCCTTGGTTTTGGCGGCGTGGACGAGGGAGTTGATGCCTTCGATGAGGCCGTTCGAGATGCCGCTGTCGAACCATGCGAGAATGCCGTCGCGATGCTTTTCCATGGTGCGCGCGACGGCCTTCATCGGCTCGAGGCGTGATCGTTTCGCCCAGCCGATCCACTTGACAAAGAACAATTCCGCCCAGCCGCGTGACGGTTGCGCGTAGATTTCCTGGAAGGCAAGCCGCATGCGCCATGCGCGCGCGGTCTTGAGGTTCGTCGCGGCAAGGTTGGCAAGTTGGGCACTCTGGCGGGCCGTGAGATTGGCGTCGTTCTTGGTCCAGGCATAGCGTGTGCCTTTGAGTTCGGGGCGCGTCTTGACCTCGGCGCGGCGCACCTCTTCTATGGTATCGCCGATGAGCTTCATGACATGGAAGCGGTCGAAAGTAATCTCGGCCTCGGTGAGGTTTTCGCTAACCCCTTTGATGAACGCCGGGCTCATGTCGATCGAGGCCTGCTTGATGCGGCTTGCATAGCCGCCGTGGTCTTCGAGGTGATCGGCGAACCGGGCAACAGCATCGGCGCTGCGACCATCGCCGACGAAGGTGACGCGGCGGCCATCGATATCGACGACCAGGGTGATGTAGTCGTGCCCGCGCCTGGCGGCCGTTTCGTCGATGGCAACGCGCGAGACACTCCCAAGGTCCATGCGCGCCACTGCGTCCTCGACGTTGTGGAACACAATGCGCCAAAGCCGTTTGTTGGTGATCTTCATGAACTGGCGGGCGCCTCGAACAGCAGCGTGAAACCGGAGCCGGGCCTCGCCCACGGCACGTTGATCTGACGCACGCTGCACTTGCCGCATTTGATGCGCGGTGTCCGCGCGGTGACAAACGCCTGATTCTGGAAGAAGTCGAGGTGGCGCCATGTTTTCTCGGCGGTGTCGTGCACCGTCATGCCGCCGGCGCCGCACTCCGGGCAATCGAAGCGCGCGCCCGGCTTGAAGTCGAGATGGATATCGAGGCGGCGCTTATCATTGTCGAAGTCGGACGACGCCACGAACCAGGGTGATGTGATCCCGAGATCAAGTTGAAAGAGGTCATTGTCACGCATAGGGCACCGAGCGTTGAGGAAGGCGGGTGGGTTGGATTGATCCTGGCCCCCATTGGGCCGCCGTGGCGCGCGTCCCTCAAGGACAAGCCCTCACTTGAAGAAAGATGAGGGCGGCCGAAGTGGCCGTCCTTCACCGCCGCCCGCCTCGTCGGCCATTCGCTCTGCCAACACGATCAAGCCCCTCTCTGACCATCCACGAACATCAAATTACCCACTCAATTCGTCGAGGGGCCGATTTTTGGATCATCGTAGCCGTTAAGGAGCGAAGATGAGACACAAATCCGGGCCGCATGGGACGGCCGAAGCGCATGTGAAGGAAATCCGTCGGGCAACCCGTCGCCAGCACAACGCCGCAGAGAAGATCAGTATCGTGCTGGAAGGACTGCGCGGCGAGTATTCGATCGCCGAGCTATGCCGCAAGGAAGGCATTGCCCAGAGCCTTTATTACAAGTGGTCGAAGGAATTCCTCGAAGCGGGCAAGAAGCGGTTGGCAGGGGACACCGAGCGCCAGGCCACGACCGGTGAGATCAAGGACCTGCGCCGCGAAATGCGCGACCTGAAGGAGGCGCTCGCTGATGTCCTGCTTGCAAACCGCCTGCTCAAACAAAGCATGATCGCGGATGGGGACGAACACGAATGAGGTACCCCGCAACCGAGAAGCTTGAGATCATACGCCTCGTCGAAGGCCCGCATCTCCCCGTGAAACGAACCCTGGCCAAGATCGGCGTGTCGCGACCAACGTTCTATCGCTGGTACGATCTCTATCGCCGCTTCGGCGAAGGCGGGCTTGAAGACATGAGAGCCGGACCAAAGCTGCCGGCCTGGAACCGCATACCCGACGATGTGCGTGTTGAGATCCTTGACATGGCACTCGACAAGCCGGATCTGAGCCCGAGCGAGTTAGCTCTGACGTTTGCCGATGAGCGCCAATACTTCGTCTCGGAAGCCAGTGTCTATCGGACGCTGAAGGCGCATAACCTCATCACGTCACCGGCGCATATCGTGCTGAAGGCAGCCGATGAGTTCAAGGACAAGACGACCGCGCCCTCTGCGAAATATCTCTCGCAGATGAACAAGCAATTTGTCTGCTGTTGCTTTCTTGTCAATCCAGATTGGTTGCAGGATGTCGGCAATTGTTCGTTCGTCGATGCGGTCTATTCGTTTGTCGTGGATTGGCTTGCAGTAGTCTGAGTGGATCAAGTTCAACTGCATCTGATATGGAGCGTACTTTTGAGACCCGGCAGAATGGCCTTCAGCTGTTCTTCAGCAAAGGCACGAAATGTTGGGATTCCAGCTTCTTTTGCCTTTTATCATTTAGGTGGGATCGAACATCGATGCCGTCAGCCAGGAGATCATTGTATTGAGCGGCTAATTCTCTGGCTCTCTTCAGACTTGTTTTACCCGGACCGTAAACCCCAAGAGAGATTCTGACTTGCTTGCCCTTGCGGAAGTAGATGAAGAGGAACCTCTCCGACTTGGTTGGTCGCACTTCAAGGTAGAAATTGGGGTAGCTGTTGGCATCACGATCCATACCGACATCGTATCGATCTGAGGACAGACCTCGTTCTGTGAAGGGCGTTGCTGGTCCCGTCGTGGTCACATACTTGGTATTGAGCATTGAAGGCATCTTAAATGATAATATGACAATACAGATGATAATAAAAATTCGTGGCTTCAGCAAGACTGGTGTAGACTGTCCTGGATGAACTTTAGGTGTAAATCACTGATTCCAAATAGATAAATATACATCTATGGATCTATGGAGACTGCCCTGGATTCAATCACCGTTCTCAGATGGAGAACACTGGAAAGGCGTGTGTGCGCTGGTGCTAACCCTATAACTGCCGCTGGCTAAACGTATCGCACGATTGCATCCGTCCTGAATCGTAACCCTTACGGAACCATCGCACTCTCTGTTCTGAGGAACCGTGTGTAAACGCATCCTGCAAGACTCTGCCCGTTGTTCGTCGCTGTATCATATCATCACCGATAGCGCTGGCCGCTCGCAAACCTTCTTCAATGTCCCCTGGTTCCAGGCGGTTTTTGAGCTGGTGGTTCAAGTTTGCCCAGACACCTGATAGGCAATCAGCTTGCAGTTCCATGCGCACCTGGATCTGATTGGCAACTCGCTTGGTAGATCGTTGCTTCATTTGTTGCACTTTCGATGCAATGCCGAGCAGCGTCTGAACATGGTGCCCGACTTCGTGGGCTATCACGTAGGCCTGTGCGAAATCACCAGGAGCTTGAAACCTTTTGCGTAGCTCCTGGTAGAAGCTCAAATCGATGTATATCTTCTGATCCAACGGACAATAAAACGGGCCCATCGCAGCTTGGCCGCGT
This sequence comes from Filomicrobium sp., assembly GCA_002689605.1. Taxonomy (GTDB): domain Bacteria; phylum Pseudomonadota; class Alphaproteobacteria; order Rhizobiales; family Hyphomicrobiaceae; genus Tectiglobus. Next base: position 19,956 of record NZGY01000016.1, on the reverse strand, counting down.
CCGCAAGCGGTTGAGGTTGCGCCGGTGAAAAGTACAAGCGTGGGTTCTCGGTACCGTTGACCGAATGATTTGAACACCCATCCCCACACGTCTTCCGTATCGGCTAGGACTTTTTTGGTGAAGCTAGCCAGTTGACCATCCGGGCGCGGAGCATTTGTGGTTCGCTGGTTCCCGGGTAAGCCTGGAATATTGAATGGGTTGTTGTCTGTTCGTGTAGTTGGCCCGCTGTCAACTCGCGGCATTTGCGGCATGCCGCTCATATCTGGCAGTCCACCACCTGATAGGAATTTGAGCGGGTTGATTCCAAGCATCAGCATGATTCCACCGATCACGAGGAGTGAAATAAGGCTCAATCCACCGCCACGGCGGCCGCCTCGCCCGCTGGGAAACGGAATGCGGACCCTTCGGCCACCTCGTCCTCCCATGCTGCCGGGAAAGCGGAGCATGCCGCCGCCGCCTTGGCCTCGTCTAACATCGACATTCGAGCTTTCGCGATCATCCTCGTCATAGCGCATTTAGTCAGTCCAATAGAAGTTTGGTCGGCGGTGGCCACTGGCAGTTATTTGGGCAGCATTGTGTATGCCGGCCTTAAGCATTCAAGCTTTGCAATTTAATCAGTCAGGTGATGGGCGAGGTCACTCTTGATCGCTTGCCATTGCTTTTTTTGGTTCTGGCTCATGTGCAATGGCCGCTGATGGTGGTGCTTGCGTTTCATTCGCCTTGGGTTTGCTGGCTACAGGTTCGCGCAGTTTGGGACGGTTTTTGATTTGATTGCGGATGGTTCGTGCAGCAGCAACAGTTCCATCATGTGCGTATGCTTCGTGGTTTCGCTCGATGTCGGCAAGTTCGTAAAGGTAGTTGACCATGAGGCCGTGAGCTTGCTTTAGGCCGCGCTGGGAGAGGTCTGCGGGCCAGTTGATCCGCTCAAGTCGTGCCCCGTTTCCTAAGTGGAACCTGGCTACGGGATCTAGTGGTTGGCCGCTACGGTTCTTTTCGTTCAGGAAATACATCGCAGCAAGGGCTTGAACGGATGGTTCAAGAGCATCGGCTGCGGTTTGATCACGCTGCCAATCGCCGGTTTTCAGCGCGACGAGTGCTGAGCGACTATTATCGTCAATCGTTTCATTCTCGGGCGATGTATCAATTGAATTGACCCACTTCGCAAAACCGGGAACTGGCGAAAGCGTCACAAACGTTTTCAGCGAAGGACACTCTTTGCTCAGTTCCTCAACAACCTGTTTGATCAGGAAGTTGCCAAAGGATATGCCGCGGAGCCCCTGCTGGCAGTTGGATATGGAATAGAAGACGGCCGTGGTTGGCCCCTTGGCCGATTGTGTGGCTTCGCCGTCATCGGTCTCAAGCACATTTGCAATCTCACCGGGTATCTCCTGAGTGAGAGCAACCTGTACAAATATCAGAGGCTCATCGACCAATGAAGGATGAAAGAATGCGAAGCAGCGCCTATCCGCCGGCTCCAGACGGCGCTTGAGGTCCGACCAGCCAGTTATTTCATGCACGGCTTCATAAGCGATGATTTTGTCTAGTATCGTCGCGGGTGTATGCCAATCGATGCGGCGTAGAACAAGAAATCCACGGTTGAACCAGGATTGCAGCAAATGCTGTAAATCTGAGTCGGTTGTACGGAGTGTCTCGTGCTCTGGATGCGCGCGCATGAAATCCAAAAGATCCTTGCGCATGCGTACGATATCGGCTGTGCCGCCAGGCGCCATATTGAGCCTGCGAAAGAACTCCTGCGTGGGACTGCCGACTGCAGCCTGCAGTGCTTCAAGGTTTTGTGCGCTCTGGTCCTCAATATAGGACGTCGCCGCAGCTGTTATCCTTTGTGGGTCAGGCTTCAACTCCTCGCCGATGTAGCGGTAAAATGCCAGTCGCAGCTCAGAGTTCATGATTTGATAATGGCGGAGCAGTTGCCGAGCTATGGCCACCCCAGATGCTTCACCCCGGCCTGACATCAGGGCTTTTATGAGATCCTGGAGCCCTTGTTCGGGATCGTCGCGAAAAAGTGCCTTGGGTAATAGGTGACGGCTTTGATCTGCGACTGAAGTCAGAAGTTCTTGCAAGAACGATATGTTGCTCATTTCGGCGGTCCATCTGATGGATCTATATGTCTGCCCAGCTCAATTGTTGATGTTTTTTGCCGAGCAGGCTCGACGAAACATCCCTAACAGCGCATCCTGTGGCTGCCAAATGATTTAAAGAGGATGCGCCGGATGTGTGAGACGGAAACCTATGAAATACTTGCGCTAAAATATGGCTGGCAGCCGCACCGTACGCGCAAAGAGAACTTCATGCATGACGATGATCATGCTGCGCCCGGCCCTATCGCTTATTATGTCTGGGTCATTCGAAACGAAAATCGGACAATCCTCGTTGATACCGGGTTCGATACTAAGGAGGCGGCGCGTCGCGGCCGTAAGGTTGATCATGAGCCGCATCAGATGTTGAACCAGATCGGTATCGACGCCGGATCGATAGAGAATGTAATCGTCTCTCACCTGCATTTCGATCATGCGGGCACCTTGCATGATTTCCCGCAAGCGCAGTTCCATTTGCAAGAATCCGAGATGGCTTATGCGACTGGTAAGTGCATGTGTGAGCCTTCCATGCAGGTTCCGTTTACGGTGGATCATGTTTGCGACATGGTCCGGCACGTTTATTCAGGTCGCGTGCAGTTTCATAACGGCGATGGCTGTGTGGCGCCGGGAATTACAGTCCATCATGTGCCTGGCCATTCCAAAGGTCTGCAGTGTGTGCGGGTAATGACCCAAAACGGGCCGGTGATTGTCGCGAGCGATGCCGCGCACTTCTATGAGAATTTTGAAATGCGGAAACCCTTCTCAATTACCATAGACATGGACGCAACGTTGCGGAGTTACACGAAACTGGCCGACCTCGCAGGGAACCCCAGGAATGTTGTGCCTGGTCATGATCCGCTTGTGTTCGAGCGTTATCCTGCGTTGAACGCCGAGACGCAAGGCTCAGTTCATCGATTAGATGTCAGTCGTCTCGACGGCTAATTCTGTGATCGCCAACCGTGAGATCGAGTTGGCGATCGCCCTCTAACCAGTCATGCCGAGATCTACAATTACGGGGCGGTGGTCTGAGCCAAGGTCTGGGCCAATCCTCGTATGATTGATCTTGATAGTCTGGGAGACAAACACGTTATCGATGAGAAACAGCGGCATTAAGAAATGACTTGGCCACGTATGTTGAAAAGTTGCAGAGCGCTGCAGCTCGAGTTTTGTTGTCATCGATATCAAACGGTTTGACCATGGTGTCGCATTGAAGTCACCGGCAACAATCAGCCTCTCATCGCGGGGAAGCTTGGTAGCAAGCCATTGTGTGTGGTTGGTGTGCATTTCTGGGTAAAATGGTGTTGCCGTATGCACTCCGACGATACGGTATGATCCGCGGCCAGGTTTCGTAAGCCGTGCCCATATCGTTGCGGGTTTTGCCCAAGTCAGTTGACCACCTCCGGCCACTTCCCAGGGATAACGCGATAGCAATACCATGTTGCGGCAATCGCAAGTGTGAATGAATGGATATCCGTTGCCTAGGTACCGTCTTAGGCTCTTCAGATTTCGGGAAGGCATCTCTTGCAGCAGAACAACATCTGCTTCTTCCTTTTGAAGGAAGTCGGCAACTCGCTCAAGGGACGTGTTGAGATGCCAGACGTTGAATGCAATGATCTTGAGCGGCTTTGTTTTCTCCAGGTCTTGCGGTCCTGCTGGGTTTGACAGAACGGGGTAGAAAAAATAGGCCAGATTGACAGTTGCAATGAGCAATCCGGCGAGACGAGATGTTTGCGATGCTTGTCGTGACAAAAATAAGATCAGTGCCGGGATTGAAGCCAGTAGAAGCCAGGGCCTGCAGTAATTCAGTATATCGATTGGCGGATAGAAGGCGGAAAATTCTCCTGCAATGGATGCGCTGCCCACGACCAAGAGGTAGATGCGCGTTAGAACTGACATAGCTCAGTCGCTCCCTTGGTTCGCTAGATGGTTGAGGATGTTACACAGTCTTAGATTGTTCCCTCCTTTCTTAACGCAGCTACATCATCGGGTGACATTTTAAGAAGTTCGCTCAGAACCTCATCGGTATGCTGTCCGACGCTCGGCCCCGTCCATCTGATCTGACTGTCGCGTTCGATCCCATAGATCATCGGGACGACGCCTGGGTGCATGACTTTGCCATGCAGTGGATCATCGATCATCGTGACCATCTTGCGCGCCTGATAATGTTTGTCTGCAGCAATATCGGCGGCGGTATAGATCTTGCTCGACGGGATGTTGGCTTCTTCGAGTAGGGTGAGAGCGTCATCAGCTGAGGAGGATGCAACCCATTCGCCAATCATTCGATCGAGCTCTTCGTTGTTTTCAAGGCGATTGACGTTGCTGATGTACCTTGGGTCAGTTGCGAGATATGGCTTGCCCATCAGTTTGGCTAGAGTTGCGAACAGCCGATCCGAGTTTGCTGCAATAAGAATCCAATGATCATCAGCAGACTTGTAGGCATTGGTCGGGGAGGCAGTCGGGATGCGAGATCCGACGGGCTGACGTACCATGCCGTATCGTTCGTATTCCGGCATGATGCCTTCCAGCATTGTGAGAACGGACTCTCCTAGAGCAACATCAATGACGCGGACGTCTTGAGCGCCGCTTTCTCTTTGTGCAATGACGGCAGACAACGCACCAATGGCACCATAGAGACCAGTGATGGAGTCGCCGATTGACACGCCGGTCCGGACGGATGGCAAGTCGCTGATTTCTGGAGGGTGCGCACAAAGATAACGCAGGCCGCCCTGTGCTTCGCCGATAACGCCAAACCCGGCGCGTTTGGATTCCGGACCTGTTTGACCGTAACCCGATATTCGGACCAACACCATGCCAGGCCGAGCTTTGGCAAAAGCTTCGGGAGTTAGCCCCCATTTCTCAAGTTGACCGGGTTTGTAGTTTTCGATGACGACGTCACATTGCGCCGCCAATTTTAAAACCAACTCGGGGGCTTTGGGGTCGCGCAAATTTAACGTAACGCTCCGCTTGTTTCTTCCATGTATGCTCCACCAGAGAGAGCCATTCTCTTCCTGGATGCCCCAAGATCGAACGGGATCGCCGGTCCCTGGCGGTTCGACTTTGATGACATCGGCGCCGAGGTCAGCAAGGGTTCGGGTCGCGTAAGGGGCCGCAATGTAGTGACCAAGTTCGAGAACTCGTAAGTTCTTCAGCAGCGGTTCTACGGTAGAGAGACTCATGATTGGTTTTGCTTTGCTGTGCACAGTTCTGTCGAAGGGCGATCTATTGCATTGTCACCTGGAATGCAAATTTGGGCGGAAGCTTAGACTGTTCGGCAAAAGTCAAAGTCTGCACCTTCAGGGGCTTGCAGCACGCTTTCTCGGAACATGCGATCGTAGCCACGGAAGTTGGAAGTGTCCGTGGCTTGCGGAAGTGCAGCTCGACGCTTGTCGAGTTCGCTTTGATCGACCAAAAGATCTATTGACTTGTTGGCAACGCTGAGTCTGATTTTGTCGCCTGATTTTACGAGCCTGAGGGGGCCGCCCGCTGCCGCTTCTGGGGCTACGTGAAGTATGATTGTCCCATAAGCGGTGCCACTCATGCGCGCATCAGATATGCGCACCATGTCTTTGACGCCTTGGGCAAGCAGCTTTTTCGGTATAGGCAGGAACCCTGCTTCTGGCATCGCGTAATCGGAGCGTGGGCCGGCATTCTGCAGGATCAGAAAATCATCGGCAGTTACATCGAGATCGGGATCGTCGATGCGTGCTGCGAGGTCGTCGAGTGATGTGAAGACGACAGCGCGCCCCTCTTTCTCAAACAGTTCTGGGGTCGCTGCCGAACGCTTGATAATGCATCCATCGGGTGCAAGCGATCCAAACAGGGCGACTAGCCCCCCTTGTTCTTCGAGCGGCTTTTCAGCTGCCATGATGACCCGTCTGTCGACGTAGTCATCGGCTTCGCCAGACAGGCGTTCGCCCAATGTCTGTCCTGTTATGGTTTTGCAGTCCATGTTGAGCAGTGGTTTGAGTTCCCGGAGAACGGCGCCAATGCCACCGGCTGCAAAGAAGTCTTCCATATAGAATTCATTACCAACTGGCTTCACTGCCGTCAGGACAGGTGTAGTGTCAGACAGAGCGTTCAGGGTGTTTAAGTCGAGCTTGATGCCTGCACGTCCTGCAATGGCCGCCAAGTGAATGACTCCATTGGTCGAGCCACCAATGGACAGAAGAACGCGGAGTGCATTCTCGATGGCCTGAGGGGTCACGATCTGATCCGGTGTTAGGTCCTCTCTCGCAATCCGGACAGCTTCCTGACCGGAAGCTTCGGCCGCGCGGAGACGATCGGCGTGGACGGCAGGAATAGCTGCGGTACCCGGCAATGTCATGCCAAGGCTCTCGGCGATGGCAGCCATGGTTGATGCGGTTCCCATGACAGCGCAAGTGCCAGCGGTTGTAACCAGACGTCCTTCGACCGCCTCGATCTCCTGATCGTTGATTTCGCCAGCCCGGTATTTCATCCAAAACTTGCGACAGTCGGTACAGGCGCCGACCCGATCGTCCTTGTACCGCGATGTCATCTGCGGTCCGCCAATAAGTTGTATTGCCGGTTTGCCGGCACTGATCGCACCCATCAATTGGGCTGGTACTGTCTTATCACAGCCGCCCATCAGAACGACTGAGTCCATGGGCTGGGCCCGGATCATCTCTTCGGTGTCGAGTGCCATTAGGTTGCGGAACTTCATTGAGTTCGGCGCAAGTGTGGATTCATGGAGAGAGGTTGTGGGGAATTCCATCGCGATACCACCCGCAACGGCGACGCCACGTTTGATGGCGTCCAACAGTTCCGGGAAGTGCCGATGGCAAGGATTGAAACGCGAGTAGGTATAGGCGATGCCTACCACAGGCTTTTTCAGCTCTTCGCTTGACCATCCCTGCGATTTTGCGAAGGCACGGCGCATGTAGATGGAAAAATCGCGATCGCCGTAAGATTGGAGATCACGTAGGAAGCCACGCTCAATTTCATCACCGTTAGACATTTTTCTTATTCCTCCCGGGCAAGCCGTCGCCTGTTCTGGCGAAGCTTAACGATTCGTAAAGCACCTGACGGCAAACTGCCATTAACTTCGCATTAAGTATGTTTGGGAGCGAGTCATGGCACTAACACTCGGCAGATTGGAGCCTAGAACGAGGTCTTCGCTCAATGAAGTGCGCAATGATACTGGGCGTACAGCTTTCTGCGGCCCATATGTGATTTCTGCAATCACTGGCTGGTCGATCAGCAAGGTCGAGGATGAAATCCGGCGCATTCGGGAACTGCCGGATCATAACAAGCCGGCAGTGGTCGGTACGTACACGGAAGAAGTTGAGGCAGCTCTAGCCACATTCGGTTACCAGATGCTGGAAATCGAGAACTATATGCATCTGGAGCGTAAGGAACGTCCTACACTGTGGTCCTGGATGCAGAAGCCTCGCAATGCCTGGACACACTATATTCTGGGGGTCCACAAAGGCAAAGAGGGACATTGGATACTGATCAAGGGCGTGAAGATGTGCGACACGTTCACCGAAGGGCGATGGCAGTTTGTATGCGATGGACCTCATCGTGGTGCGCGGATTATGGAAGTATTCCAAATTCGGAAGTCAATGATGTGATCGATTTGAATGTGGGGTTGAGCCAGTGATAACTCTACAGCGCTGCTTTGCAGAGACACGCTCCGCTAGATAAGGCTGGTATATGGCTGGACCTGACGACGACCTCCCGATCATTGATGCGCATCATCATTTTTGGGACCCGGAAGAGAACTATCACCCCTGGCTGCGGGATGAGCCAATGATCCCCTTTCGTTATGGTGACTATTCTTCGATCAGGACGCGCTTTCTGGCCGAAGAGTATAACGAGCTTATGGGTCCTCACAATGTCGTTGCCTCAGTCACCATGGAAGGTGAATGGGACGAACGTGACCCAGTCGCCGAGTCGTCGTGGATGAGTGAGATCGCTGCCAAGCAAGGTCCGCCTGCCGCGCATGTCGCACGTGCTTTTCTCCATCGCGACGATGCCGTTGATGTTCTTGCAGCCCATGCGGCTTTCCCAATCGTGCGAGGAATAAGGCACAAGCCAACCGCAGCTGCACGGCCCGACCTGGTGGAGAAAGGGATGCCCGGCAGCATGTCTGATACGGCGTGGCGGCATGGTTATGCTGAGCTGGCAAAACACAACTTGCATTTCGAGCTGCAGACGCCTTGGTGGCACATTGATGAGTTGCTGGATCTAACCGATCGCTATCCCGAGACACCTGTGGTGATCAATCATGGTTTCATGCCGGTAGATCGTAGTCAGGATGCACTTGCAGCTTGGAAAAAGGCAGTGCGACGCGCGGCTGAAGTCCCCCACTTTACAATGAAGATTTCAGGAATTGGCATCGCTCATCGGGCGTGGCAGATCGATGATCATATGAGCGTGATCTATGCCCTTCTAGAGGCGTTTGACAGCGATCGCTGCCTGTTTGCCTCGAACTTCCCTGTCGATGGATTGTGTGGTTCGTTTGAGACGATCTATGACGGTTACAAGCGCTCTGTCGCGGATATTTCACGCGATGAGAAACTTAAGCTTTTCCATGACAATGCGATCCGCGTTTATCGTCTTGATATCGAACAGCTCGCGAAGTGAGGACTGCAATGCGCATCATTGACCTTTCAATGCCAATCATTACAGACCACGTGAGATGGCCGAGTGAGCGAACAGTCAAAGGGGATTTGTCTGCCGGCGATATCGCGCAAGTTACAACTATAAAAGTGTCTTGCCATTCTTTTACGCATGTTGATGCACGCCGGCACTACTTCAGCGATGGCGATACCATAGAGAACACGGCTTTGGATGCCTTGGTTGGGGATGCCGCCGTTGTCGATCTTATGGATGTGGTAGCTGACCAGGCGATAGAGCCGGAGTTGTTAGCGTCTCGATGTGGACACGTTCGCAAAGGCGACAAGGTTATTCTTAAGTCCGGTTGGCACCGGCATCGGAGTTTCAATACCCGGGAATTTTGGACTGAATCGCCTTATCTCACTCGCGGTTCCGCGCAATGGTTATTGGAGCTTGGTATTGGAACGATTTGTTATGACTTCCCGCAAGACTATGTGATCCGCCTGTTGCTTGATGGCATTTCAAGCCCGATGCCTGAGCACGTCACGCATGACATTCTTCTACGCAATGGTGTGCACATGGTGGAGTATCTAACTAACACGGCAGAGATCACTCAGGATCGCGTGTTTTTATCTGCAGCGCCGCTGAAGGTGCCGGAGGGTGACGGTGCTCCGGCACGTGTATATGTGATTGAAGGGTTGCAAGGCTGAGCCTCAGCGTTCAGCTCCTGGTCACCATTATAGTCCGTCTTTGCCACGTGCTATCGCTGCGATGCCGGTGCGTGATACTTCCACCAGGCCGAGGTCTGCCATGATGCCGATAAAGCGTTCGATCTCGACTGAACGGCCGGTAACCTGAAATACAAAATGCTCGGTTGAAGCATCAATCACATCTGCTTTGAAGATCTCAGCAAGACGCAAGGCTTCGATGCGATTGTCACCCTGTCCCGCGACTTTGATAAGAGCGAGTTCGCGCTCGAGGGATTCACTTTCCAATGTCAGATCGGTGACACGATGGATTGGAACCATTCGCTCAAGTTGGTGTTTGATCTGCAGAATCACACTGGCAGTGCCGCGCGTGATGATAGTGATGCGGGAGAGGTGCTTTTCGTGTTCCGTCTCCGTCACTGTCAATGAATCGATGTTGTAACCACGACCTGAGAACAAACCAATGACACGCGCGAGGACGCCGGGTTCGTTGTCGACAAGGATTGAAAGAGTGCGCGAGACGATCTCTTGATCTGAAACTGGATCAGGATAGTGTGATTGTTGTTGTGCTTGTGACATGGGTTTGGACTTTCAGTGCAGGTGATTGGTGACGTTTAGGCCAAGTGAGGACGAAAGTTTTCGATCGCCACTTCATCGACTTCGTCTTGTTCTATGATCCAGGGTTCTTTGAGTGCCGCGGTGCGCCATTCGATGAAAGCCGGGTGGCCGAGGACAGCATCCATGTATGCGCGTGCCGGGTCACTGACAGGAATGTCGTAGGTATCAAGTCTAGTGACGACTGGAGCGAACATTGCATCGGCTGCACAGAACTCGCCGTATAGGAATGGAGCATCAGTGCTTTGACCTAAGTTCTGGCGAGCTTCTAACCAAATATGATCGATGCGCGCCGCATCGGTTGCGACATCGGCTCCCCGGTCTTTGCGCGCATAATGCTTGCCTAGATTCATTGGGCAGGCGCCGCGCAGAGCCATAAAACTTGAGTGCATTTCTGCGCTCAAACACCGCGCGTGCGTGCGGGCTTGGGGGTTGGCTGGCCATACCGGTTTGTCAGGAAACTTTTCCTGCAGATATTCGGTAATAGCCAGGCTGTCCCAGACGGTTTGCCCATCATCTACAAGCACTGGAACCTTGCCGGCCCCGGACACCTTTGCGATCGCTTGGGCAGTGGTTTCGACATTGAGAGGAATGACGGTTTCATCAAACTTGAGGCCGAGCGCGCGCATGAGCAACCATGGACGTAACGACCAAGACGAATAAAGCTTGTTGCCGATGTAAAAATGCATGAGATCTTTCCTTGAGGCAGGCGCGTGATTTGATTGGCTTGAAGCTCGCGGGTTTGTTGCGACAAGCGCTAGTCACGCCGCAAGCTTTAGCAACTCTCAAAAGCAGAGCTGGTCTAGACCAGCATCTTGCCTTCCTTATCGATTGCGGAACCGATTTCCTCGTCGGACACCTCATCGCCGAGAAGCATCTCGTTGTGTGCTTTTCCAGATGGAATCATCGGGAAACAATTGGCGAGGTTCGCAACACGGCAATCAAATAGCACCGGGCCAGGTGTGTTGATCATCTCCAGAATGGCGTCGTCCAGATCAGCAGGGCTGTCGCAGATCATTCCAGTTGCACCATAGGCTTCGGCCAGCTTGACAAAATCAGGCAGCGACTCCGTGTAGCTCTCAGAATAGCGATTGCCATGGAGGAGCTGTTGCCACTGACGGACCATGCCCATGTACTGGTTGTTGAGGATCAATACTTTGACTGGTAGGCCGTATTGTATCGCAGTCGACATTTCCTGAATGTTCATCAGGATGGATGCGTCACCAGCGACATCGACAACAAGAGCATTTGGATGGGCAAGCTGAACACCGATTGCTGCAGGCAAGCCATATCCCATGGTGCCAAGCCCGCCTGATGTCATCCATCTGTTCGGCTTATCGAAGTGGATGAACTGCGCCGCCCACATCTGATGCTGACCTACTTCCGTTGTGATGTAGGTTTCGCGATCCTTCGTGAGTTCATGCAACCGCTCAACAGCGTATTGCGGCATGATGAATTCATCAGACATTTTGTAGGCAAGGGATTTGCGTCCGCGCCACTGATCGACCTGTTTCCACCACTGCTTCTGGGCAGGCTTATCGAGCTGAGGTGCCTGCCTCTTCCATTCGGCGATCAGGTCCTCCATGACGTAGGCGCAATCCCCGATGATTGGAATATCAGCACGCACGTTCTTGCCGATTGACGATGGGTCAATATCGATATGGATGCGCTTGGAATTAGGTGAGAAGGCATCCAGGCGCCCGGTAATGCGATCATCAAATCGCGCACCAATAGCGATCATGACATCGCAGTCATGCATGGCCATGTTGGCCTCGTATGTCCCATGCATGCCGAGCATGCCGAGCCACTCCTTGCCGCTGGCGGGATAGGCACCGAGGCCCATCAGTGTTGATGTGACTGGGTAGCCCGTGAGTTTGACCAATTCGCGAAGCAGTTGGGAGGCTTTTGGGCCTGAGTTTATGACACCACCACCCGTGTAGAAGATTGGCTTCTTTGCGGACGCCATCAGTTTTACAGCTTCTTGGATCTGGGAAGCGGGCGCCTTTAGCTGAGGCTGATAGGTCTTGTGTTGTATATTCGACGGGCCAACGTAGTTGCCGGTTGCGAATTGAACATCCTTTGGTATGTCAATGACAACCGGACCTGGTCTTCCGGAGCGGGCGACATAAAAGGCTTCATGCAGAACGCGCGCAAGATCGTCCGTGCTTTTGACCAAGTAGTTATGTTTGGTGCAGGAGCGCGTAATGCCAACGGTATCGCATTCCTGGAAAGCATCAGAACCGATGAGATGCGTTGGCACCTGCCCGGTGATGCATACCAGCGGAATCGAGTCCATCAGGGCGTCTGTAAGTCCAGTCACTGCATTCGTTGCACCAGGGCCGGATGTCACGAGGACGACGCCGACCTTTCCGGTCGAGCGTGCATATCCTTCAGCGGCATGAACAGCGCCGCCCTCCTGGCGCACCAAGATGTGGCGCACTTGGTCTTGTTGGAAGATTTCATCATAGATTGGAAGGACGGCGCCGCCGGGATAGCCAAACACGATCTCGACGCCCTGATCCGCCAGAGCTTGCGTGACCATTTCAGCGCCGGTCATTGTCCGTGCCATATCGTTCTCCAATCATGTCAGCGAGTGTTGCACTGCGCGGCCGAGGCCGGCAGTTGGAGCACGGTTGCTAATAAGTTACGAGGCAGGAATCAAGCGTTAATGCATGATTGGCAAAATATTATCAGTTAAACTTTCCAATTGTTGCGGAGATATCCATTTCCAGGACATCATATTGCTTCTGAGCCAAGTCAGCTGGCGTTTTATGTAATGCCGTGTCTCGGTTTTTGTTGCCTCTACAGCAGCCGCCAGCCCTATGTCTCCGCGAATATGGGCCAGTAACGGTTGGACACCCAATGCCCGCATAATTGGCAGTGATGGATCGTATTTCTTCTTCGATAGGGCAACGACTTCGTCGATCGCGCCTGCTGCTAGCATCTGATCAAACCGTGTATCGCTCCGCTGGTAGAGTTCGTCTCGGGGCATATCGATCACAATTTTTACAGTCGCCGAGGGTGGAATAACCGGAACCCCAGGTATTCTCTGCCACTCAGCGAGTGACTGGCCCGTTGCATCAATCACCTCAAGCGCTCGGACTAGTCTCTGCGTGTCCTTTGGGTGAAGTCGCGCGGCCATGGTTGGGTCTTTGCCACTGAGAATTGCGTGCAATTGCCCCGGTGGCAGGCGCTGGGCTTCTGAACGCCAGTGGTGCCTCAGGGTTCTGGGAATTTGTGGAATTGGAGACAGGCCCTCCAATAGGGCGCGAAAATAGAGACCAGTACCGCCAACCAAGATCGGTAGCCTTCCACTTTCAACGCATTCAGCAATGACCTTTTCTGCGTCCTGTGCAAATTTGCTCGCTGAGTACGGTGTGTCGCCAGGAACGAACCCATAAAGTGCATGTGGCGCGGTTTCCAGGTCATTGATAGAAGGACGCGCGGTGAGCACTTGCAGGTCTTCATAAACCTGCATGCTGTCTGCATTAACGATGACGCCGTCAACTTTCTCGGCAATGTCCAGGGCAAGTTGCGACTTGCCGCTTGCGGTTGGACCTGCGATTAGGATAGCCCGGTATTTTGACATTCCTTCCTGCCAATCGATCATTCAGATTTCGGCGCTGCCACTGACTGCGACGGGAACCTTATTATGTCTCAAAAGATATGTGCCATCGTCTTTACGTGCTCGCCAGCCGCGCCGCATATGTCTGTAGACCGCGTCATGCACCTCCAAAGTCTCTCAGAGGCAGATGTGTCACCAATTCCGAGGTGGTTGAAGCAGGGAGTCGCGCTTGAGCTCAAGGTTAGCATAACAATTGGCGAGGCCGCTATGCTCATTGCGTCGCTGCGTGAGGAGCTGGCCTGGGAAGCTATGGACGTGAACTGCATAGAAGTTACCCCGCTGCGGCGCAAGCAGTTGCTGATCGCAGATATGGATTCAACAATCATTCAGCAGGAGTGTATCGACGAGATCGCGGCGTTTGCCGGCGTAGGTGAGAAGGTCAGTGATATCACTGAACGTGCGATGCGCGGCGAGATTGACTTCGAAGGGGCTCTTCGAGAGCGCGTCGGTCTACTCAAGGGACTGCGCAAGGATCAGTTGCAACGGGCCATGGAGGAGCGCATTGAACTCACACATGGTGCCATGGCACTCGTTTCTACAATGAAGGCCAACGGAGCTTACTGTGCATTGGTCTCAGGAGGGTTTCGGTTTTTCACCTCCCGGATCCGGCAAGTGGTTGGCTTTGATGAAGATCGTTCTAACACGTTGCTATTCGACGGAGATGAGCTCAATGGGAAGGTAGCTGATCCGATTTTGGGTCGTGAGGCCAAGCTCCAGAGGCTTGATGAAATCCTTGATGAACGAGAGATTTCCGCCGATGCCTGCGTGGCGGTTGGGGACGGTGCCAACGACTTGGCTATGATTGAGCGGGCGGGGCTTGGAGTTGCTTTCCGTGCGAAACCAATTGTGGCGGAGCAAGCGAACGCGCAGATCAATCACTGTGATCTAACTGGTCTATTATACCTTCAAGGCTACACGGAAGATGATATCGTTGTCAGCACGTCTTGAAACGGCGTTCAGCATCTGTATGTCTGAACGACGTGATCAAACCTGGGGGACGAAGCCATGGATCCATTTGTTGCTATCGTTATTGGCTTCGTGATGCTGATTGTGGGTGGCGAGCTACTTGTTCGCGGATCCGTTCGCGTAGCGGAAACGATGGGCGTCTCTCCACTGTTCATCGGGATTGTGTTGGTGGGCTTTGGCACATCGGCTCCGGAAATGGCAACGTCCATTCACGCTGCCAAAGCAGGTTCACCAGGCATTGCGGTTGGCAACTTCGTAGGCTCAAGCATTTCCAATATCTGTCTTATCCTTGGGATTTCAGCATTGATGATGCCGAATGCCGTCTCGTCCAGGGCACTCGTGCGCGATGGAACGATGGTGGTTGTTACGGCCGTGACCTTCGCAATTATCAGTGTCTTCCTACCGCTTAATCCGCAAGTTGGATTCGTACTGCTGCTTTGGTTGGTTGCCTATCTTTTTTACGCCTGGCGCCAAGAGCGGGTTGTTCAGGGCTCAGATCCGACAAGCGCGGTTCAAAAGGCTGAGGCGCATGGTCAGCTCAGAAATTTGCCAACGGGTTCATCAACAGTTGCCCGTATCCGTTCGGCAATTCCGCCTCTGCTGTCAATTCTGTTGGCGATAGTCGGTCTTGGCGTTCTTATCTACGGCGGTGGTGTGCTTGTCGATGGCGCAGTTGAGTTGGCGCGTCGTTTGGGTGTGTCGGAAGCTGTAATTGGTTTGACGATTGTTGCCGTCGGCACATCGATGCCAGAGCTAGTTACATCCATTGTAGCTGCCTTACGTGGCCATCAAGCCATGGCACTCGGCAATATCCTGGGATCGAATATCTATAACATCCTGGGTGTGGGAGGCCTTACTGCGGTCGTAGCGCCGACGGTGGTGCCAGAGCGGATCGCGTCCTTTGACAATTTAGTCATGGTGGCAGCGGCGGTGCTGCTCATGATGTTTGCTCGCTCGGGCTTTCGGATCAATCGCTTCGAGGGACTAATACTATTAAGTTGTTATGTTGCTTACATATATTCGCTATTGCCGGGTAATGCATTGATGGCCCTGGGCCAGGGCTGAGTGTTCAGAGTTCATTTGATTTGGTCTTTAGTTCGTGTTGTCATCCAACCGGTATTGACCCTCACGGATCGCGCCCGTGCGCTGCGCCTCTTCCAGTGTTCGTGCTAACTCTGCCCGCGCCTCTTCGGCCTTCTGCTGTTGCTGCCAAAGTGAAGCATAGAGGCCCTCCTTTTGCATCAACTCGCTGTGCGTTCCTTCTTCAACCAGCACACCTTTTTCAAGAACCAGAATCTTATCCGCGTGAACGATTGTCGATAAACGGTGCGCAATCACCAGCGACGTGCGACCGCGAGAGACCTGGTCCAGGGCATCTTGAATATCGCGCTCTGTCTGACTGTCGAGAGCGCTGGTGGCCTCGTCCAACATCAGTATAGGAGGAGCCTTTAGGATTGTTCGCGCAATGGCCATACGTTGCTTCTCACCACCGGATAGTTTCAAACCACGCTCACCGACCATGGTTCGATAGCCTTCCGGCAGTTGTTCAATGAAGCTTTCAATCTGAGCAAGGTGGGCCGACTCATAGACTTCCTCATCACTTGCACTCGGGCTGCCATACCGGATGTTGTAAAGGATGGTGTCATTGAAGAGGACAGTGTCCTGCGGAACGACTCCAATCTGAGCACGGAGGGATTCCTGTGTAACGTCCTGGATGTTCTGGTTATCAATCAGCACGTCACCGCTTTGAATATCGTAAAAGCGGAAGAGGATACGGCTGATTGTTGATTTGCCGGCTCCTGACGGTCCGACCAAAGCGACCATGCTGCCTGGTTCGACTTCAAACGAAAGGTTTTTCAGAATTGGCCGCTCTGGATCATAGGCGAACGAGACATCTTCAAACTTGATGCGCCCCTCGTACACTTCCATGGCAGCTGCGCCAGGCTTGTCTGTGATCTCAGGGTACTGTTCAAGCAGGCTGAACATGGTCTCCAGATCGACAAGTCCTTGACGAAGTTCGCGGTAGACGAAACCCATGAAGTTGAGCGGCATGTAGAGTTGGATCAGCAGAGCATTGATCATGACGAAGTCACCGATCGTATGTGTGCCGTTCATTACGCCTTGGCCGGCAAGGACCATGCAGAGCGTCATACCCGCAGTGAATATGATGGACTGGCCAGAGTTGAGAATACCAAGAGAGTAGTAGGTCTGGATCGCCGCTCTTTCGTAGCGCGCCATGGATTCGTCAAAGCGATTGGCCTCCATGTTCTCGTTGCCAAAGTATTTGACAGTTTCGAAGTTTAGAAGGCTGTCGATGGCCTTGGTGTTAGCCTCGGTGTCGCTATCGTTCATTTCGCGCCGGATCGTGATCCGCCACTCCGTGGCATAAAGTGTGAACCAGATATAAAGCGCGACGGTTGCAACGATGATGATGACGTAGATCACATTGAAGAAATAAAGCAGCACGCCGGCCAGAAATATGAGTTCGAGTATCGCGGGGCCTAGATTGAGGACACCCATTCTCAGGATGAGTTCAATGGCTCGTGTTGCGCGTTCAATCACTCGGGACAATCCGCCGGTTCGGCGCTCGAGATGAAAGCGGAGTGACAACTGATGGAGATGGCGAAAGGTACGATTGTTCAAGGAACGTACGGCATGTTGGCCAACAGCAGTAAACAATACATCTCTGATCTGCGTCAGGCCCACCATCAAGACCCGCCCAACACCATAGGCTATGATAAGTGCTGTCGCGCCATAGGCGACGTTTGTAGCGGTGATTACCGAAGTGCCGGATGCATTCTCTGTTAGAGCATCTGTTGCGTACTTGTAGAAAACAGGCACCATTACGGTGACTAGTTTTGCCAGAACCAGCAGAACGGCTGCGATGACAACGCGTTTTCTAAGATCAGGTCGGTCTGCAGGCCATACGAACGGCATGAGGCCGCGTGTTAGAAACAAATGGCTTTTACGGCTGGTCTCGATGCCACGCTTTGTAGTGGCGTCTTGCTCTTCCCTAGGGGGAAGGGCGGCCCTGTCCTGAGGCATTCAATGGTTCCTAGCCGACGTTGAACGACACCATTAGCGCATGGTTTGCTTCAGTAGCAACGTCGGATGATGCGGTCGCAGATTACTTGCGTCGCTTCTTACGCTTTGGAATGTAAAAGCGTTGGCACGGGTAGATCAAATTCGGATTGCGAATTTTACCCAGGTTAGCACGGTAAATCCGCCGATAGCTACGTCCACGCTTGTAATGCCTTCTGGATATGCGCCAAAGGGAGTCGCCCTTTCTGACCACATACTTGCCTGGCACTTTGATCCGACGTGCTGAGCGTGTGCGACAGGGATGAGAGCTTCACCGGTATGCCAGTACTCTTTTCCTTCTACTGCGGCGTTGTTTGGACTTATGGCGTGTAGGCTTTACGCGTTTGCTCGTCGTGGATGTGGCACTGGCCAGTCGAACCGCTTTGCGCGGTCTCCGCTGTTCCTTGGGTCCGCTGTCCTCTGTTAGTGCCCGGGCAACGCTGGTTCTGCGGTCAGGTATAGGTGGCGGAGTCGTCGCGACAATCCGTTCTGCTCTTGGTTGGCGACGTGCAGTTCTGAAACGGCTCTGGCTTGGCAGTTCCGGTGGTTCTGTATCGACATTACGCCGGGCGACGCGCAGCGGACGGCTCGGTCTCTCGTCAGCAATTCTATTGTCTGTATCTCGTTCGGCACGAACGCGTTCCATAGCGTTGCGTGCAGCCCGTTTGGCTTTCTGCCAGAGCTCACTCAAACGCGTTTGTTGTTGCTGTTCTTCCACCTCGCGCTGCTGGCGTTCCAAACGGATACGGTTCAGTTCGCGTTGGCGCGCAGCGTTGCGAGCCTGACGTGCTTCTGCCAGGAGTTTCTTAGCGCGCTCGCGCTCAGCCCTTGCGCGGGCTATGGCTTCGTCACGCTTGCGTTTCTGCTCCGGAACTTGGCTGGCAGCTATGTCTCTTTCTGTGCGAATTCGCTCTTGGCGTGCTAATTCAGCTTCCCGCTCAGCGTCTTCTGCGCGCTTTCGCTCGGCCGCGGCGCGCAAACGAGCGGCTTCAGCACGCTGGAGTTCTTCTCTTGTTCTGCGTCGCTCTTCTTCAAGACGGGCTTGTTCGGCCTGTTGCTGGCGTCGACGCTCATTCTCGCGTTCACGTTGCCGCCGCAGCTCTGCCTCGCGGCGTTCATCGTCTGCACGTCTAGCGACTTGCTGTTCATCAATGCGACGTGGGCTTTCGACAACCTCGGTCTGAACAGGTCGCTGGATTACGATGCGCCGTTCCTGGGCTCCCGACAATCTTGGTATGATTTGGCCATCATAGTTATCTGCTGAGCGGCCAAACCATTCCTGTATTCCCTTGGTCACGCCATCGACCGTGGGCAATGTCCACGCGGTAAGTCTGGTGCTTGGTAATGCGTCTCTGCTTCCGATATTATCCGGAAGACTAAGGCAGCCACCAATCTGTAAGCGGGGAACGATTTGACGTTGATAGGCATCGTTCGCAGTGCCTAACCAGCCCAGCGTTGCGTCCAGTAGTGGTTGATCACTGTCAACCGTCTCATCTTTGGTCGTGGATCCTGCCTGAGCGACGCGGGCTTTCGGGTCAGCTTGGTCGCGGAAGAACTTGTCAAATACCTTGGACGCCTCTTCGCCTATTTTTTCTGCGTGTCGCTGAAGGGCTTCTTCTTCCTTGAACTGAACCTTGATTGGGCCGGTTTGCTTCTCCGGCACGGACAATCGTATTTCATCGGTTACGATATTTCCCAGCAGATTGTTTTCGTGCTGCTCTAATGTGAAGCGGTAGTTGCCTGGTTGCAGCTTCGTTTCGGGCGTGGCTAGCCAGTTATTGTCGGCGTTCACGGTAACGGCAGCAAGACGAACATGATTGAGCATGATCACCAACCGCGAACCAGGTTGGCCGTACCCCTTGAGGGTGACTTGGCCGTTCTTAGTAAGGTGGAGTTTGGCTATTGCTGAGCGCGACGGTCTTGTTCGGGTAATTGGGCCGCGAACCATCGGTTGACCGGTTGCATCGCTAGCCTGGTTGTCTGGGACGAGACGCGGATGTATCGCGGCAGTTTTATATGGCTTTGTCAGCTGATTAGAGATCTGATCAGAGCGTTACAGCTCATCCTGGCCAACTGCTGAAGGACCAGCCAACAACATGGCGAATGCTGTAAGGGCGATGATCCTCATTTCTCACTCAACTCCGAAACACGCGGAAACTAATCGCGGACGGTCGATTTAATCTAATATTACGGCTCTGTTCGGCTCTGATGTAGTTTTCCCTTCTAACTCATGGCGCCGGCGAGGCATTGGCGGGGCGTAAGTCGCTCGCCGTCACGTTCAATCATG
>NZGY01000015.1 GCA_002689605.1 Filomicrobium sp. | reverse complement strand
TCGACAAGTGCCTGAAAATCCTGAGCCTTCATGGTATCCTCGCTAGTGACAAACCGTCAGTCAGCAAGGTCTCACAACATTTAGGCAGAACAGAGCCAAAAAGATTGATCGCGGCCTGATCCCACAATGGGTCGGCGCGGACGAAGTAGACTACTATCTCTTCCGCACCAAAGAACTCGCCGAATGGATGGACTGGTGGGAAGAAGAAGAAAAGAAACAGCAATATGACAAGATATTGATGGGATACGGCGGCCCGGTTCTCGCCGAACGTTTCATCAAGATCCGGCGCATGCCATTCATCACTCCGGAGATCCTGGCATCACCAGCTCACGCCATGCCGATCGAAGTCTTAAACGCGATCGACCGCTGGACCTGGGATCGAATCCGGACTGCAAAGCGAGCGCGCATCACGGATCCAGAAGGCAACGACCTCTCATTCACCAATCACCCTGAATACTGGGATGCCAATCGCGAGTTCTACTGTCCGGATCTGACATCCGCCACATGGACCACGAACGAACATTTCGGCAAACAGTACTTACCTGGTCACATTACCGGTCGACCCTGGATGTTCCATCCAACCAAGGAAGATGGCAACGGTGTCGTCGCAGGAACAGCCAATCACATCGCGGCAATGGATCGGACGCAGCTCGTCATTGAGAATTCAAAGATCACCCAGATCAATGCAGGTGGCGAGTTTGGTGACAAGTTACGCGATGTCATGGAGAAGACCAAAGACATCCAGTACCCAACATTTCCTGGTAAAGGACTGATGCATTGGTGGGAAGCATCCATTGGAACCAATCCGCATATCCACCGCCCGCGCAAAGACTTCCCATCTGGTTTCGTCAACTGTCTCTATGAGCGCGTACGTTCTGGCGTCATCCATATCGGATTTGGCACAATCATCTCGTCAATGGCAGAGCGTCTCGCCGCTCGCGCGGGCCAACTTGTCGGGCATTGGCACGTGCATCTCTATTTCCCCACCTACACCGTCGAGCGTGAAGGCGACAACGAAACGGTCATCGAAAATGGCCGCCTTCTGGCGCTCGATGACCCGGGCATCCGCAAACTATGCGCGAAGTACGGCGATCCCGAAATGTGGCTGGACGAATCGTGGAACCCCGCAGTGCCCGGCATAAATATGGCTGGCGACTACTGGGATCATTACGCCAAATATCCACTTCACTGGGTAAAGACCGAACTCGAAGTCTGCCGCAATTACCATCCGATGTTCATGAAAATGGTCGGTGCCGACGACAAGTGTTGCCACGGCCCAGGAGCTGAATGGTGGAAGGGCGGTTGCTGCAATCACAGCGGCGTGCACGCTCCAACGCTACCTGGCAACTGCTGCGGACATGACCATTAGGGCCTCGTGATTGCAGTCTAAGACTCAATCTGACTCTCAAAAAACAAACACTCTTTTGAGTGAGTGATCGAATCATGCTGATAGCACAATTGTCTGATCCACATGTCTGCGCGGAGGGAACACTCTATCAGGGCTTGGTTGACTCCAATGCCATGTTCGTTGCCGCAATCCGTCATTTGAACAGCCTGCCAACCGTCCCTGATGTTATTATCCTAACCGGCGACGTGACAGAACACGGCACACCCGAAGAGTATGCGCTCAGCCGTCAAATGCTCTCCGCAATAAAGCAGCCGCTGATAACCATTCCAGGAAATCATGATCAGCGGGAAGAGTTCAGACGGGCTTTCGCGGACATGCCCTATATCCCCGAGGCAGGCCCCCTGCACTTCTCTGTTTCTGACGTCGGGCCAGTCCGAATTATCGGCCTGGATGTTACTGTTCCTGGCACACATTACGGCACGATTGATGAACGTGCAATAGAGCGGCTCGAAGCATTCCTGGCAGATGATCCTCATCGTCCAACTATGATCATGAAGCATCAACCGCCTTTCGAGAGTGGCATCCCTTACCTTGATCAATACCGTTGCTTTGAACAGCAGCGCCTTGCCGATCAGTTATCGAAATTCGACAACATCGAGTGCATTGTATGCGGTCACGTCCATCGCTACATGATGCGGCGCTTCTCCAAAACAGTTGTTTGCACAGCGCCCAGCACTACGACCTCAATAGCGCTCCGCCTTTCCTCGGATGCCCAGCCAGCATCGTTCATCGAACCGCCCGCCGTATTGCTCCACAACTGGAGCCCCACGACCGGGATGGTGACGCATCTGTCTCCCATCGGCACCTTCGCGGGACCATTCAATTTCTTCTAACTCGAACGTTTAGTCAGACCTGATGAGACCACTCTTCCGTCAGGCCAAGGTAACCCAAAAGCACCGAAACCGACAGCTATAGCGAAGCGCGAGCGCAAGTTAGGTGAAGGATCTGGATGCAGAGAGACTATTCGGAAATCCGCAAGTCGGAAATCTTGATCGCGATGTCACGAAACGCTTGCTTCAGTGCTTCACCACTTGAGGCGTTATAATAATGCGACGGTGATGTTGCACAGAGCTGAATCGTTACATCGGGTGTACTGCCGACACCAATCCTGAAGCCAACCGTGTAAACGGTAATGCCGGTCGCTTTGATGCTATCGCAGATCTCGCGCGCCTGCGTCGTAGAACTGCTGCCATGATAACTACGGTTGTAAGAACCATCCGTCATCAGCACGGCAATCTTGTGAAGCTTGGGCTTAAAACCCTCATCACCCACGACAGCTCTTGAGTTTGGATCCACGTTCTCAGACATAAGCGAGTACGACATCGGCTGGCTTCCCGCAGGCCAGATGGAAGACCAGTTCGGAGAGATCAAATACCATGCCCAGGCAGTACCCAAGTGCCCGGCTGTCACACCACTGGTGGGCATCGCATCAATATGGCTCTTGAGGGCGTCCTTATCGCTCGACAAAGGCATAATAGTCGACGTCGGTCTGCAAGTGCTTCTGCCACTGTAGTAACTAAATTAGTTTCGGGAACTCGGCGGCGCATCCGTGTAGCGATCAGAGGTCCGACGCTCAGCGACGCAAGTTCTTCGGTTCCCTGAACCACTCACAGATCGGCCTGTCACTGATCTAAAGTGGGTTGACCCAACATTCACGAAATAAGATAACGGCGCCAGCGCAACACGCGCCTGATATGTCGACTGATCCTCCCAGACAACAATATCAATCAGGTCCTTTGCTGCAGCTTTGAGGTCAACCATCTTGCTGCCCCACATCGAACCTGTCGTATCCAACATCATGGAGACTTCGATATGAGAGCCGGCATTGCTGCCTGCCGCCAGAACTGCCTTAGCAGTCACGTTGACCGGCAAGCTATCTATTCCAATGGCTTTTAGAAACGGGGTTTCAACGGTCGACGTCGTTGTGCTTGTAATCTCATTGTTGTTGACCGAGAAGCTGGTGTTATCCGACGCCAAGGTGTCTGTCTTATTCTTTGAATAATAGAGCGTCGCGGCAGCTACTGCATCAGCATCCGTCTTGCTTGCCAATTGCAATATGCGACCGCCCGCAAGGATGGATGCATCTATTGCATTGATCGTCTTACTCTCAGCTGACAGCCAGCGCCCAAAATCAATTGCCCCACCGGCGAGAGCTAATGACAGGACGATCGTCATCGCAAATATTATTGCAACCGTACCGCGACTGTCTGAGAAAAATCTCAGGAACGCACCACGGCAAAACGGAATAGCAAACGGCAACGATAATTTTCGGTATGCAGACATAGCAGAACAGACACTGACTTGAACCAGCGGAACCCGATTGAGCAGCCGAGGAGAGTCGGTAAGGCTGCACAATCAGGCTCCGCACAAAACAATTGCAAAACCAGCTTATTTCAATTAGTTGTAATTTTCATTAAAATACAATCTGAAGTTGCATTAGGAACTTTGCCTTGCCTGCTGAAGCAGAGCTCATGTCCAGAGCTGGCAGAAATGGAGAAGCACAGACCCCAGGCATCCATGCCCATCAATTTTTCGCAAAAGTCGACAGCAAGGGCTCTAAGGACCCACCACGGCCGGGATACATCGATGATCAATCAGATGATCTCGGTCCGTGTCATTTGCCAGACAATCGACCTTCGGCGCGCGATAAAGCCGTCCATCGGCTCTGACTCGAAACACTGACTCGTCATCGCACTCGACAACCGAAACTCCCACCAGGTTCCCAATCCGGCGCACCAACGTCATAACGGTCAGCTCGCCGGCCACCTCAATGGATAGGACGACATGAAAGGTCTGCTCACGATCAGGAAACACCTGAAGGTCGCGCAGCGTGAAACCCATCTTGCGGACAAAATCCAGCGCCCTCGAAACATGATCACAGGGATCGATTGTGCGAAACGAAACGCGTGCCATCGGTCTTGAACTCCTCGTCCATCATTGCGCCCCGTTATACACAACCCAGAACAAAAGATGCTTCCAAAACATTCGGATAAACGCCATAAATTTGAAAGATAATTTGGCATTTCATAAGATACAAACACCTTATTTTGGCGTTACACGTGAAATATCAGGTGTTTCTTCTATAAGGACGCCCTATGAATAGCTCAGGACAAAAGCCCCTCGATCCAACGGATCAACGAATTCTTCGCGAGCTTCAATCAGATGGCCGCGTGACGAACGCCGAGCTCGCCAACCGTATCGGACTCTCAGCAGGCCCATGCTGGCAACGCGTCAAGCGCTTGGAAGATGCCGGCTACATCACCCACTACGCTGCAATCCTCGACCAGAAGATGCTTGGCTTCCCCGACACCGTCATCATCGAGGTCACACTTGATCGGCACGACGACGAAACCCTGGGGAAGTTTGGCCGGGCATTGGCTGACTTGCCTGAAGTTCTCGAGGCCTACCTGACAACCGGCGACTATGACTATTTCGTAAAGGTCGCCATCGCTGGCACGGAGGGTTACGAACACTTCCTCCGCGACAAGCTCTATAAAATTGCCGGCATCAAACACACCCGATCATGCTTCGCTCTTCGTTGCTTGAAGCGCAATCTGTCTGTTGCACCTTGAATGCGAGGTGCTTCCGCAAATACCCTCTCCATAAGCACTGGAATTCTACAGGAAGCCAACCGCCGATGTCACAGCCGAACCAGAACATACGGCCACGATCAACAGCTTCGTCAATCAGATACACGCGACCTGGAATTTCGACGTCCTCAAATCAGACATTGCATTGGGTCAACGGCGACGTGCACTCATGCAGCAAGCCCTTAGCCAGGGCATGACCAGGGCCTGCGCCCCGTCTGGGATACACCAATGGGTTCTGACGAAGTTGGGCGGTGGTTGAGAAGCACTGGCGACTATGGCAACTGGGCATTCAGGGAACTCCCAGCAAAGGAAGACTAGCGCCGGCAGTTTGAATAATCGTAGCCCTGAGGGCCGCACCAACACCATTCGCTTCAGATCATCTATCTGACATATGCCCCGGCAACCAAGTATTCGCGCCCAAGCTGACTTGCAGCACATTCACTCTTCAAAGCAAGATAGCAGCCAAACACAAATTGGGAGCTTACCATGAAAGGCATCACATTCACCGGCAATCGCGCGTTGGAAATCATGAACTTCGACGACCCGACGCCTGGCCCACGCGACGTCGTCCTTGAGATAAAAGCTTCCGGCATGTGCGGCACGGACCTTGGTGCCTATCGTAGCCCCACCGGTCGCGTTGCCGTTGGACAGCAACGCATCGAAGGACCAGTCATAGCCGGACACGAACCCTGCGGTGTCGTCGTCGCTGTCGGCTCGGCCATCACGGATAGCGAAGCCAAGGTTGGTGATCGTGTGATGGACCACCATTATGACGGCTGTGGCTCTTGCCGTCACTGTAACACCGGTTGGACGCAGATGTGCCTCGATGGTGCTGTCGCCTATGGCTATGGCGGACATGGTGCACACGCCAAGTACATGCACGTCGCGGCACACTCGCTCGTGCCATTGCCGGACGATATTTCGTTCCCAGCCGGCGCTGCGATTGCCTGTGGCACCGGCACAGCCTATGGCGCTCTCAAACGTATCGGACTTGAGGGTGACGAAACCGTTGCGGTGTTCGGCCAGGGGCCCGTCGGGCTTTCAGCGACACTACTTGCTGTTGAAATGGGCGCACGCGTGATCGCCGTTGAGATGTCGGCAGAGCGCCGTGAACTTGCGCTCGATTGGGGTGCAGATGTTGCAATTGACCCGAGCGCACAGGACCCGGTTGAAGCCATCAAGGAACTCACCCACGGCGAG
Organism: Filomicrobium sp.; assembly: GCA_002689605.1. Classification (GTDB taxonomy): domain Bacteria; phylum Pseudomonadota; class Alphaproteobacteria; order Rhizobiales; family Hyphomicrobiaceae; genus Tectiglobus. The sequence continues at coordinate 3,334 of NZGY01000015.1, read as the reverse complement.
GGGGCCGACAAAACGGTCGACTGTACATCCTCGGTTGATGCCCGCCGTGCAGCCGTCCGATCGACGCGTATCTGGGGCACATCCTGCATGGTTGGTGTCGGTGGTGAACTACAGATCGAAGTCATGCCTGACTTGATCTTCCGGCAGTTGAACATTGTCGGTCACTGGACATTCTCAAAAACCGTGCAGGCCGACTGCGCGCGCTTCATCGCTGACCGCAAGATTGATCTCGACAAAATCTTCACCCACCAATGGGACATCGGTCAGGCTGAAGAAGCCTACACCCTCTTCGACCAGGCCAAGACCGGCAAAGGCGTATTCGTGAACTTTGATTAAGGCGGTTTGCAAGCACCAACAAAGGAGCGCGAGAAAACGCCCGACCTTAGGGCGATTTCAAGCACCGCTTAATTGCAAGGCGCCCAAGGCTTCTCTGCGCAGACAGAGATGCCCAAAAGAGGCGGCTTGAAAGCATGATTTAGAGATGAGCCAGGACACGCGCCACCTCAAGGCTGTTTTCAGCTCCGCCCGATTGCAAGGATTCAATAGCAGTCGCACCTTAGACAAGAATGCTAGGCGACGTTAATCAATCTTCCGTACGGTCGGTTTCAAGCTAGGCGAGTATGGCAGGATGATACCAGTCGCAATGCGCCACACATTTTCCGGCCCCAGGATCAAAGGGCGGCTGACAAGCCTGCCCCAAACATCATTTCCAGAGTTATTCACTTTATCCGGGCAGCGACGGTAAATTTGATCAAACGATCCGAAGCCATTATACGAAGACCCAAGCGCGCCAGCCTACTCACACAACCGCAAGGTGGACTCCGGCTCAAGATCGAAATGGCTGCGATACCTGATATCCTTCCAGCCGTATTTGCGCACATCTTTATGCAACTTGCTGGTCGCGATCAGGTTATCATGAGGATCGAACAGCAGCATGTCAGCTAGACTGGTCTCAACAAGCTTGATGAATTCATCAGCCGCACGATTACTCGCATCATCTTGCATCGATGATGCTCGGAACCTCTCCTTCGTGAAGACAGACGCCTTGACGGTGCAATTCTCTATCTGCTTGATCGTCTCCACGCTTACGCCAAGTGCAACTGCCAGATGCTCAGGCTCCAGGCCGTTGTGCAGACGATACATCTTGAACTCATAGGCCAGAACCATGGCCACCCCGAGTGAGTCCACTCCCATGAATTGCTTTCCGTGATTGATCCTACGACTGGTCGATGATGCCAAAGAAGTCGAATTGCATGACCGCTGTCAACGCTTTCAAAAGCCTTGTTCACAAGGCATCGCCTTCATCGATAGAACAAATGCTTCAGTACAATCTTAACGAGATAAATACCCACCACAGCGTAAGAAGGATACCCATATTACCTGCAGGTTGAGGCTCCAGCTCATTGCTTTGCGAAGAAGGATTTCTGACCTTCGATCCAAGCCCACCGCATCCCAACTCTTCACGCAAACACGCGACCAGCCTGCTAGACTGCAGGCAGGCAACAAGCAACTGAGAGGACGTCTTATGGAAAAGCTGATTGGCTCAGGCGACGACGGCATGGATGCGTTGCGCGTGGCGTTGTCTGGCAGTATTCCGGAAGGCCAGCAGATGTTTCGCAACGAACTCTTCGAGAGGCTCTATTCATCATTCCCACGCGATCCGGAATCGCGCGTTTGGATCTACTCATTCGAATTTCTGCCGAAGGCATACACCGCGCCACATCTCCACAACGGCGCGACGCTCTTTCTGCTGCTGCAGGGCGAATTCGAAGCGCACTTTGATGACGGCACAGTTTTCCGCGCGAAGGCCGGCGACGTTTATTCTGAGCCAATTGGCAAGATCCACCGCGGTCACAATCCGCGCGACGACATCGCAGCGATCGGCATCTCATTTTCAGTGACGGCTCCCGACCGCGAACACATCACCAACGTCATCGCCATGGAGAACGATCCGCTGGATAGATAATGGCGGTTGGAATGACCTCAGCTTTCGCTGCAGGTGCCTAATCGACTTTCAGCGGCGCGATGTTCGAGACGCGATTGCTCTCACCGTCCCCGTTCGCAGTCCATCGCTGGATGATGCGCGCAAGGGAAAGAGCCGAAGCTTCGCCGGGCCCATCTTCATCCAGGCAGTACTCTTCAACCACCCGCGCCCGGTACTTCATCGCTTTGACATCAGTGCGCGGGTGTTCGGCAATCATCATGGCAAGCAGCTTCTTGAGCTCCCACAACATGTGCAGAACATCTTCGTCGCAATTCTCAATCCCCTCGCGCTCGTCAGATTGAATCCGCGTCGTTGCAGCCACGTACTGAGCATAAATCTTGTCCAGGTCGGGCAAGAACTCCGTCAGGCTCTCTTCGTCCAGGCAGTTATCCGTCATTGCTCTCGTCTTAGTTGATCGATGCATCAGCACAACCAGAAGCATTCATTAACCGACTCTTAACACCGTAAACGCGTGCATGGAAAGTTTTTGTCAGGCCATGACCAACCTTATCAATCGTCTGCCTGGAGCCTATTTCATTGCGACCTTTCTTGAGCATTATCAGAGAAGTACGTCGTCGCGCATTCCTGACACCAGGCTGTCAGCCCTGCTGGTTTGGGTAGCGGTGTAAGTCGTCTGTGCAGGTATCAGCGCCACCACTCTCACTGCGGGATGCATCACCATGACTGACCTTGCGAACTACCATGCCAAGTCGGGCCGGTTTGTGCCTGTCTGGACGTTGGAGATTCAGAAGGCTTCATCCCCTCTCCCCGCAAGCGGGGCTGAGGTCGGATCAGCGATCCTTCCGGTGGACGGATCGCCCGACCGAAGGGTTAGGGAGAGGGGCAGAAGCTTGCACGGAGCCTGTCGCTGCCCCTCATCCTAACCTTCTCCCTACAAGCTCCACTATGGGGAGAAGGGACCACGCCTCAATTGTTGAATAACCGATGTTCGCATTGCAATCCTACCGGCAGCAGACTGCCCAGGACGCGATCATCTATGCGCATGACACCAAACAACCAGTGATCTTTTTGCGCGAAGACTGAGCCAGCCGCGCCGCTTACAATCCCAACATCATCAAACCCAAACGATGGTGGAACAACAGCCGTGGATTGCCGGAACGGGTGGGATCCAAAACTTAGCAAAACCAAGTCTCAGATCGAATCAAATACAATCATTCACAAAGCCAACTTGTCATACGTGGACTCGTAGCTCGCGTTTGAACCATTGTCCGACTCGCCATATTTAACATCTTGCTGAGGCTCTGTTCGGCTCTGATGTAGTTTTCCCTTCTAACTCCTGGCGCCGGCGAGGCATTGGCGGGGCGTAAGTCGCTCGCCGTCACGTTCAAT
>NZGY01000014.1 GCA_002689605.1 Filomicrobium sp. | reverse complement strand
AGCCGAAGGCCTGACGACAAACGATCTTCGTCAGGCTACCGTCCATGTGCGTCAAAAGCTCGGCACATCAGAGCGACGCACCTGCCGCGAGGTCGGCGTCGCACGCTCGACGCAGCAATACAAATCTAAGCTTCAAAACGATGATGACTTGCGCCTGGCGCTGATCCGACTAGCCAAGCAATACGGGCGCTATGGTTATCGCAAGATCGGCGAGTTGTTGGCCGCCGAAGGCTGGCGTGTGAACCACAAAAAGATCGAGCGGCTCTGGCGTGAAGAGGGGCTGCAGCTGCCAGCCCGGCATAAGAAGCGCAAACGTCTTTATCATCATGACGCGTCGGTCATCCGATTGAGACCGAAGTACCCCAACCACATCTGGGCAATCGACTTTGTGCACGACAAGTTGAGCAATGGGCGTCCTTACAAAATGCTCACCGTGCTAGATGAGTATACGCGTGAAGCTCTGTGCGTCACGGTTGCTGCCAAGATGGGCGCAGCTGACGGCTGGAGGCGCTCTATCCTCTGCTGCTAAGGCGCGGCAAGCCGGACTACATCCGTTCAGACAATGGCCCGGAGTTCTCAGCAGCACCGTTCCAGGACTGGCTCTGGCTTGTCGGCATCGAACCAATCAGGATCTATCCAGGATCACCCACTCGGCGGCGCTTTGCTTGCCTGTCGGGCAAGGCATGGGACAATGGCTATAACGAGCGTTTCAACGGCACGCTACGCAGCGAGGTACTCAATGCGGAGTGGTTCGCAACCACGCGTTAGGCACAGGTGGTTATAGATAGCTGGCTCAAGCAATACAATCACATCCGCCCGCACCACGCTCTTGGAATGCGTCCGCCGGTGCCCGAAACGCTATTAGAGAACCCGCAAATCTGTGGCCCAGACATACGAGGCTAGACAATTTGTAACATGCGCATCTCAAAATCTAGAAAAAGCCTAGTGATTATAGGAAAACAATTGGAGGCCACGCCCGGAATCGAACCGGGGTATACGGATTTGCAATCCGCTGCGTCACCACTCCGCCACGTGGCCTCAGCAAAAGGAATTCGCTTGGAATGCCTTAAGAGTCTGTTTGATTGGCACACGGTGCCACACATCAGTAAAAACTCTGTTGCGCAAACAAGAGCGCGCCATGTATCACACGTCAGGTCAGTAAAGCAATACACACGATATATTGGTTGGTCAGCGATTGCAGCGACACTCAGAAGCTGCGCCCCAAGATCAAGAACGAGGCAACGCATGGTTGATGCAGCAACGCAACGATTGAATATGGTCGAAAGTCAGGTCCGGCCCAGCGACGTCGTCGATCGTAGAATTCCCGTGGCGATGTCTGCCATCCCGCGTGAGCAGTTTGTTCCGCTCGAAAGCCAGGCGATTGCTTATATGGATAGCGAACTCGCAATTGATGCTGATGCGACACGGGTGCTGTTGGCTCCACGTGTGCTGGCCAAAATGATCCAGAACCTCGAACTGGAGAGCAATGATGTTGTTCTCGATATCGGCTGCGGCACCGGCTACAGCACTGCGGTACTGTCTCGGATTGCGCAGACTGTTGTTGGACTAGAAGAAAACAAGGAATTCGTAGCGTCTGCAACGGCAAACCTAGAAGCAGTTGAAGTGGACAACGCAGCCATTGTACAGGGGCTGCTGTCAGAAGGGCATGCCGCCGAGGGGCCATATGATGCTATTCTTGTGAATGGTGCCGTTCAGTCAGAATTGCCGTCTGAAATTCTTGATCAGCTCAGAGACGGCGGCCGCCTGGTTGCCATCGTCGGAGACCAAACACGGGGCCGTTGCATGCAGTGGCGCCGTATCGGTGAGGGGTTTGATAATCGGTGGTTATTCGATGCGTCTGCGCCGGTTTTGCCTGGTTTTAGGGCCGAAGCCGAGTTCGTATTCTGAAATAGGACCTGCTCTCGACGTATCCGGTCGGTCTTGCGTGACGGTTATCGGCCCGCACTTTGCGGAGACGCCTTAGCAACTGAGCACCATAAAATAGGCTTAAGCTCATCCAGTGGCGGCAAATTCCAGGTCTAGACGGGCGCTCAGGAGGGTTGTCCCAAGTTTCTCCCATTCCCATGGGACACATAGTTCCTAGGGATTGCGCGCGAATCTCGTTACCTGATGTTGGGTAGTAACCGTGTATCCGTTGGGCAGCGTAGAATTAACAGCTCGTGCTTAACACGCTTAAATAGTATTGCTTCCACGGATGTCGTCCAGATCAGGCATTGTAGCTGGATTGAGATCCTTGGATCGACAAAGTTTTGCCCGTAGCGTCGGTATCTCCCTTTGAGCCAAGGCTGTCAGTTCGGCTCGCTCAAGAACGTAAAGCTAAGCTCTTTTCGAGCATGTGTGTGTTTGCGGTAACGGTTGAGAACGCGTATCCGATCAGATCTTTATATCCAGCTTCAACTTGGTTTCCGACTCGGCTAACTAGTTGGGCAGCGTGACATAGTTCTGATCGTGTTCCACAGAACGAGGCGCACAATTCCATCGAGGTGAAGCGCCGCCGGCAAATGGAAATTTTGAAAGAGGGTGCACGGTGTCTACGTGTCAAAACATACTAGCATCCAAGAAACAACGGCTGTTATCCTACAAAACGGTTTTTTTTATTGGTGCGCTGTCACTGGCTTCGGTGCCCAGTAACGCAACCGCAGAAAGTCTGCGGCAGGCACTCCTTTCCGCATACAAGTGGAACCCTCAGCTTGACGCGCAGCGTGCAGCTCTGCGTGCAACCGACGAGAGTGTTCCACAAGCCAGGTCAAATTACCGTCCGTCTTTAAGCTTCTCTGCTAATACATCCTTGCAACAGCAGAACACCAGTCCGGACTTGGCTACTGAAGGCCGCTCATACCCCAGCAGTTACACATTTGCTTTAAATCAACAGATTTTCCGCGGATTCCGAACCCGAAACGCGGTCAATGCTGCTGAGGCAAACGTAAGGGCAGGGCGAGAAACATTACGTAGCGTTGAGCAGACAGTGCTTCTCAATGCTGTGACCGCCTACATGAACGTTGTACGTGACACGGCCATCGTTCGATTGCAGGAAAACAACGTGCGCGTGCTGTCGCGCAACTTGAAGGCAACACAAGATCGCTTTTCGGTTGGTGAAGTCACGCGAACAGACGTTGCTCAGTCGCGAGCCCGTCGAGCAGGTGCAGTTTCGGATTTGGATCTAGCAAGAGCAAACCTGAAATCGAGCCGCGCCAATTACGAACGTGTCATAGGTCATATGCCGCGCCGTTTGCGCTCACCATCACTCCCGTCTCGACTGCTCCCCAACAGTATCATTGTTGCCCGATCTCGTGCCGAGAGGGAAAATCCTAGTGTTGTCGCTACTTTATATGCAGAGCAGGCTGCGCGCTACAACGTTAATGAGATTTCAGGCGAGCTGCTGCCAACAGTTAACTTGGATGCCTCTTATTCAAATGCATACACCGGAGGGGGGGCATCGAGCTTCTCTCAGACTGAAACGGGCGTGGTCACAGGCACGTTGACGGTCCCACTTTACCAGCGCGGTGCTGTGAGTTCACGGGTGCGGCAGGCGAAGCATATCCACGTTCAACGCATGCAGGAAGTTGAGGACAACCGTACCCAGGCTCGGGAGGCAGCCATCGCTGCGTGGTCACTTCTGAATGCGAGCCGCGCTCAGTTGCGATCGGCCAACGCTCAGGTTCAGGCTAACCGAATTGCGCTTTCCGGTGTACGTGAAGAAGAGAAAGTTGGTCAGCGAACATTGCTTGACGTTCTGGATGCAGAACAAGAGCTTCTCGACTCGCAAGTTGCTCTTGTGACTACACAGCGCGATCTTATCGTAAACGGATATTCACTTATTTCATCTACCGGGCGCCTAACGGCTCAGGACATTGCTCTGTCTGGCAAGATCTATGATCCTGAAGCCCACTATCACGACATTCGTCGCAAGTGGTTTGGGATAAGCATTACAGATCGCCATGGACGCACCAAGCATGTCACGGTCAAAGATCGCCGTAGCTACAAGTAGACCCCATTGCTCACAGGACACTTATGCTCGGGCCCGTCAGAAATTGACGGGCCTTATTGTTTTAGGTGTGAATCCGCCGTACGAATGCCGTCTATACCCTGTAATCGGTTGCGACCGGCCCAAATTTATTGAATGCCGGCAGCAATGTTCGCTAACTTGACAGCAGGGTACCGATCTAGTTGTTGTGTACTTTCATCAGCGGCGGGAAGTATCTAGGAGCGAGTGGGGATGCAAAAGTCCGAAAAAACAGCAGAACCAAGCATGGAGGAAATCCTTGCTTCGATCCGCAAAATAATTGCTGAAGAACCACCGCAGGCTCCTGAGGCGCCACCTGCTGCGCCTGTAGCGCGGTCAGAGCCTTTGGACGCCGCGATGAAGGATCTGGTTGGTCCGCCAGGTGATGATCTTTCTGATATGCTTGATGAGCCAGCGCAACAAGAAGCGCCAGCAGAACCCGCGCAGCTTGCGGCAGCGGCATCTGGTTTAGCAGATCTTGGGGCGGAAGCCGCTAAGCCAGAAATTGAAGCTGCAAAATCTCCTTTTACCCAGGCTGATGATCCCGGCGAAAGCCCATTGATGGCACGCCTGCGCGGCCTTGCAGTCACGACAAACGGTGCAACGGCACCAGCCAATGTTGGTAGCCAGGCAGTAGACCCGGGGCCGGATACGCCTCAACCGTTTGCAAAACAGGTCAATGAGCCTGCTCAACCCACCAGCGAGGCGCCTGCTGAAGATAGCGACTCAGCGAACCGGTCCTTACAAGACGCAATTTTGGATGCAAAGTCTGACACATCCGAAGGACCCAATGGTGCGCTAGCTGGCGGCATTACGGAGACTGTATTTGGCAAGAGCGCCGCAGCCTGTACTGAGCCAGTGCCAATCTCGATTGGGCCAGAAAGCGAAGCCGGTGCTGAGCAGGCAACTGGAAATACAAATGAAAAGGCAGCTGAGCCTGCACCGGAAGCAATCTCCACCAGCTCAACCTCCAACGGCCCAAGCTCCATCGGCGCAGAACAGCCCATCAAGGCTGATACGTTGCCAGTTGACGATGCCTTTGCAAGCCTGACCAACGACCCAGCAGTCGAAGAACAACCTGAGGCACAACCTCTACCTGTTCTTCCGCATCAGGAAATTGCTGAAGAGCAGCCTGAGCCGGTGATGGCCGCGCCAGTGGCTCCGGTCAGCCCGGAAATAGCGCCGGTAGACGAGAGCGTTGAGCCTGAAGCGGTAGCTGAAACTCAAGCAGATACGCCAAGCTCATCGTCGCCGCGGGCTGACCTGGAGGTCGCGCTGGCAGCCTTGGTCGAACCTGTCGTGACACGTTGGTTGGCAGACAATGTGCCAGCCATGGTCGAGCGGATTTTGGCAGAAAAGATGAAAGATAAATAGATCTCTCATCGGCCCGCCAGCACGTGAACTTACCTTCAAACTTGCCCGTGGCTTGGCCACTTAGGCGGTAATCGGCGCTTCTTGGACCGTTCCAGCGATGCTCAGTGCAGGAGCGGCGGAGCAGGCCCCATGCACTGGTGTCTGTTGACAGGCATATCCGGCGAGGCGTAGGACCGGTGCCGGACCAACAACCTCACAACCCTGAAGCAAAGATGTTAGAGAAGACATACCAGCCCTCCGAAATCGAAACGCGGATCGACCGCTGTTGGGAAGAGGCTGAGGCATTTAAGTGCGGCCGGCCGGAACGCCAGGATGCGGAGCCCTATTCCATCGTCATCCCACCGCCGAATGTGACTGGCTCTCTGCATATGGGGCACGCTCTCAACAATACTCTGCAGGATGTTTTGTGCAGGTTTGAGCGCATGCGCGGTCGTGACGTGCTGTGGCAGCCTGGGACCGATCACGCCGGTATCGCGACCCAGCTTGTTGTGACCCGACAGCTTGCTGATCGCCAGATCAACTATCGTGATCTTGGTCGTCAGAACTTCATCGATGAAGTTTGGAAATGGAAGGCTGAGTCAGGCGGCACAATCGTCAATCAGCTCAGGCGTCTCGGTGCTTCCTGCGATTGGTCGCGGGAACGCTTCACGATGGACGACGGGCTTTCGCGAGCAGTATTGAAAGTCTTCGTCGATCTCTACAACGAAGGGCTGATCTACAAAGATAAGCGCCTGGTCAACTGGGATCCGGACTTCCAGTCCGCGGTCTCAGATCTTGAAGTTGAGTCACGCGATCATACTGGCAAGTATAGGTGGGAAATCGGCCAGACCGACAAAGAAGGCAACGAAGTTGCGTTTGATGCGACCGCACTCAACAAGATTCTCGATCGCGATGTTAGCGGTTACATGTACTATATTCGGTATCCGATTTCGGGCCGTGACTATGACCCGTCCGATAGTTCCACATACCTAGTCGTTGGCACGACGCGGCCGGAAACGATGCTCGGCGATACCGGTGTTGCTATCCACCCGGAAAACGAGAACTTGTGCCAGCTGATTGGCAGCCAGGTCGCGCTGCCTTTGACCGGACGTGACATACCTGTCGTCGGCGATACGTATGCCGACCCCGAGAAAGGCACAGGGGCTGTTAAGATTACCCCGGCCCATGACTTCAATGACTGGGATGTCGGCAAGCGTACGAACCTGGAAGTCATCAACATTCTTGAGGCCAACGGGACGCTGAATGACAACGTGCCGGAACCATACCGCGGCCTTGATCGGTTTGCTGCACGCAAGCAGGTTGTTTCTGATCTTCACGCGCTCGGCCTATTGGAAAAAATCGAACCACACACGCATTCGGTGCCGCATGCGCAGCGCGGCGATGCAATCATCGAGCCGTGGCTCACGGATCAATGGTATGTCGATGCCGCTACTTTGGCCAAGCCCGCCGTTGCGGCAGTGCATGAGGGCAAAACGACGTTCCATCCTGAGAAGTATGCAGCCGACTATTTCCGTTGGCTCGAGAACATACAGCCCTGGTGCATCTCTCGTCAGCTTTGGTGGGGACATCAGATACCGGCATGGTATGGGCCTGATGGTAAGGTATTCGTAGCTCACGATGAAGCGGAGGCAGTCGCCTCTGCGAAAGAGCATTACGGAAAAGATGAGCCACTGACCCGGGATCCAGACGTACTGGATACTTGGTTCTCCTCTGGCCTGTGGGCCTTCTCCACACTCGGCTGGCCGGATGACACAAAAGAGGTCAAGCGCTATTACCCGACGAGCTGCCTTGTCACGGGCTTCGACATTATTTTCTTCTGGGTCGCGCGCATGATGATGCAGTCGCTGCATTACATGGACGACGTTCCGTTCCGGGATGTCTACATCCACGGTCTCGTTCGTGACGAGAAGGGCCGAAAGATGTCGAAGTCTATCGGCAATGTCATCGACCCATTGGAACTCATTGAGAAGTACGGCGCAGACGCTTTGCGCTTCACGCTGACCGCTCTGACGACCCAGGGGCGTGACGTGAAGCTGACCGAGAGTCGGGTAGAGGGCTATCGGAATTTCGCAACCAAGCTTTGGAACGCAGCGCGCTTCGCGGAAATGAACGAGTGCGTGACGATCGAGGGCTTCGATCCAAAATCGGCCAAGCATACCGTCAACCGTTGGATTGCGGGCGAGACAGAGCGAGCCGTCGTCACCGTAACGGCGGCTCTCGAAGCCTATCGCTTCAACGATGCAGCGTCGGCTGCCTACGAATTCGTTTGGGGTGTCTTCTGCGATTGGTACCTTGAGCTGATCAAGCCAATCCTCAACGGCGATGACGCTGATGACATTCGCGAGACACGGGCGATGACAGCCTGGGTACGCGATGAAATCCTACGATTGCTGCATCCTTTCATGCCGTTCATCACAGAGGAACTGTGGGAGCGGGTTGCCGAATATGGGGCACAGCGTGAAGGCTTGTTAGCGATCTCGTCTTGGCCGCAAACCTCTGGGCTTGTGGACGAGGCAGCAGACCAAGAGATCGGCTGGGTGATTAAGCTCGTCAGTGAAGTGCGGTCAGTGCGGGCAGAAATGAACGTGCCTGCTGGTGCAAAGATCACGCTGGAGTTGATCGGTGCAACCGACGAGCAGCGCGCGCGCGCCGATGCGCACGAGGAGACTATCGAGCGGATGGCACGTCTCGAGCGCATCACGTTTGTCGACGCCGCCTCCAACGGTGCCGCAGCTATTGTTTTTGATGAAACGACAGCAGCCTTGCCGTTAGCTGGCATTATCGACATGGATGCTGAACGAGCGCGTCTGAATAAGGAAATCGACAAGGCAAAGTCGGAAATCTCCAAGATCGACTCCAAACTGGCGAACCCGAGTTTCGTCAGCAAGGCACCTGAGGCCGTCGTTGAAGAAAACCGCGAACGCAAAGTTGATTTCCAAGGCCAGATTGAGCGCTTTGAAGCGGCGTTAAAACGGCTCGAAGCCGCCGCATAGAGTTCGATCGTTTCAGATGAAAGCGCCTGGCGCACCCACCTGAAACGTCAATCGGTCTCTAAATTTATAGAGTAGAGCAAGAGCTGCGTTCCGGCCAATACCGTGAGCAAGTGGAGCGGTGTTTCCATCCGGAACGATCTTGCTCTAGGTCTAGAACGAGCTAAACGCGCTATTCAATTCGCATTGCGCCAGCCGCAACGGGCTGCGCAAAAGTGAGGAGTGAAAGCAATGTATGTGCCCGACCACTTTCTGATGGACGATCAGGCCGAGATCCATGGTCTAATGCGCGCCAATCCATTTGCAGTAGTGGTCTCGCATTCACAAGAGGCGGGCCTGGTGGCGACACACCTGCCAACTGTGTACAAACCCGACGCCGGTCAGCGCGGCACAGTTGAAGCGCATTTTGCGCGGCCTAACGCGCATTGGCGGATGTTTAAGGATGAAGGCGCCGAGGCCCTCCTCATCTACTCCGGTACCAATGGCTATATTCATCCTGGCTGGTATCCAACGAAAGCCAAAGACGGCAAAGTCGTACCGACGTGGAACTACACAGCGGTGCACGTTTACGGGCAGTGCAGAGTCATGAGCGATGTCGAGCAGTTGCGCGCGCACGTTGCCGAATTGAGCGATCAGCAAGAGCATGGGCGAGCTGTGCCCTGGGCACTCAGTGATGCGCCGGAAAATTACGTCCAGGTCATGCTTCGCGGCATTGTCGGAATTCAATTCGATATCACGCGGATTGAGGGCAAGAAGAAGCTCAGTCAGAACCGTCCGGAGCCAGATCGCAAAGGTGTCGTGACAGGGTTGAGGCTTGATGGTGGGGAGCAGGCCGAAGCTATGGCGAGCCTCGTCGAGCAAGAGGCAAACAGCAACTAGCGTTAGCTGTCTCGCCAAGGATGCAAGACGCATCGTGCTGCGATTGTCTCAATTGTAAACCTAAGCGCCGGATTGGCTGGTCCGATAAAGCCGGCCATTCTTGATGTCATCTGCCATTTGGCGCGCCTCATCATCCATGATCTGATCTTGGATTGGCACTGACTTCACAATCAATCGCCTTAGTTTCCATTCCAACCCACTCAGGCTCATTTCAGCAACGATGTGTCTGTCAGGCTGGTCACGATCTTCAATCTCAAGCTCGACACGGCCAAAGCTCATGAACTCAGCGCGATGAATGCGCTTGATAAGACCCTGCAGGCGCTGGTCGACAGGAATGGTCTCATCTCGTGGCAGCCCGGTGACTTTGGTTCTGTAGCCGTACTTTAAACGATAGAGCTTGGGCATGCCGGTCGGCGTAATGTAGCGATCCATGAAGCGATCAAGCATGTTCGCACCAAAGACCGCTTTGATGCGTTGCGACATGGTCGGACGCACCTTACGCCCCTCCCGGATCGCAGCAGGCAGCAGTTGGGCATGTTGCGCTATTGATTGGCGCAGAGAGAACCTGACGCTTTTCCAATCAACCTTGTTTTCCAGCAGCGCGACGTCATTGGTTTTGATCGCCTGCCGAATGGACCAGGCAGCATAAAACGGAGAGGCGATATAGAGCGTTCCACCCATCAGCAAAAATGCAATCAAGAGTTTTGACGCCAAACCTCTCATGCCGATCCCTCCAATGAACACACCGTTTCGTCATTGTTCATCATGCATTGAATTCGGGCTGCTCGGCGGTCGAACAATGACTAAGTCATGTCGTCAATGTGAGAACATGTTTGCGCGGTTGAGCTATAAAGCGCCTTATTCTTGCCACTGGCACCCTTGCGGGAGACAAATTGAACTCGTGCGTGTTTCTGTATGGCGGAGTGGCCTTACTTGCTGCCCCTCCACCAGCGGTAGAGAGACCAAGGGACTTAAGACAGCTAGTAAGCAGGTCTGTACGGGACATCTGGCGACCAGCTGCGAGATATAGATGTGGACGCGGTACAGTTATCAGAGCTCCGCTTACCTTGCTTGGGTTTCACGCGTTCATAATGGCAGCATGCAAAATCGCTCATCGCAATCCTACTGGAGCTAACGGCGTCTATCGCATCCGGTCGGAATTGACGTATTCGACTGGTTAGGCAATCGCAGTCCGGCGCTCTCAACTCATCTGCGCGACGAAGCCCAAATTTCGATCGTTTATTCGGGAGTGAGAAACTTTCAAATCGGAGCAACGACAAATACAGTCGCGGCTGGCTCGTTCTTGGTTATCCCTGCCGGCACCCCCCACATATCTGTCTGACCAATGACTGGATCTGCTACACTTCGCTAGGAGAAATGTATCAATTTCTGCAAATTGCAGGCTTTTGCCCAACGGCGTAGTGTGGGGTTTTCTTGTAGCAGTTGCACTCAGTTGTTACGTCCTACCGCATTTTGTAACAGGCCGCAGTCTGCCGTGTCCGCTGTCAGGGTATTGGGAACAGATCCCTAGAATTGTAACGACGTCTCTGAGCGCCGTTCGGCGCAACTGGCTATCCGCTATTAAACAGATGGTCCAGATGGAGGCGTTAAGCATCATTTCAGTGTTCGCTAGCGACCACAGTCAAATTAACAAACGTTACATGGTCTCGGATTAATCTGCCAACATATTGAACCATATCCGTTGCGTCTTCTCTGGAGTGAAATTTGGCTGAGTCTCCGTTTCCATCAATCCTTGCGAGTACATCCACGGTTAAGAAAAACGGAGAAGTGCGTGAAGCACTTGCTTCCAATGGTGACGATGGGACTATACCGCGTAATGTTCGACATTTCCTTTATCCAGCGTTTTTCCCTGATCGGAAACGCGATCAGATTGCCTCTCGTTTATCGGAGTTAGGTTTTTCAACACGCTACGCTGAATGCGATCACGGTCTAATAGTAGAGGAAGACCGTGAGGTTGCATCCGGTGACTTCGATAATCTTACCGAGGCCCTTGCCAAGATGATGAGGGAACAAGGTTGGGAGTATGATGGATGGGAATGTGCCGTCGTACGCATTGCCGAGCAAGAGTGGTCTATGCGCATCCCGACAGACTACCTCCAGATGCAGCCTGCACGGTGGATACGGTGGTGAGACATGGACCTCAGCAGGAGTGACGATTTGATTTTGGATGCTGCGTGGCGTATGTCGTTGAACAAGCTAGCTCGGGATGCAAAGGGCCGCTTCTCAGAAAGTAGATTAGCGGAGGAGGTTAGCGATGCAGCCAATACCAACGAGCCGTATTCAACTGTTCTAATCGTCCTTAGCGCTCAAGGCATCATCGACAACGGTGGCCTCTGTGCTTTTTTAGAGTCCGACTGGCCCCACAGTCCTCCATATGACTTATTCACCGTGAGATGTCGGAAGATTGGGGCGACGGCTTCTGCTCAAGCTATTACTTCCGCTATCGACTGGCTCGGCCTGGAGGAGCCACATCTGGAACAGGCGAAGAGAGACGCGCTGCTGGATGACTTTCGCGATGACGAGACCGGCACGCATCTCCTCCATAAGCTTGGTGCTTCAATCTACGATGACGATGTTTGGCAGAAGCTAGTTGATTTCATCAAAGATAATTCCGACTACTTTGATCAGCAAATCTGAGAGCGCCGTACCCCTTGTCAATTGTGAAACAAAATTCCGCAACTGTCACACGTCTGGGGCCATGACCTGCCACCCGATTTTGTAACATTCAGCTGTCGCCGATGTCCGTAGATGCGGCAACTTCAAGCGTGATATGCTCCGCGCAGGTTTTGACGCGATGGGCCAAGGGCGGACAATAGGTTACGCTGAGGCAAACAATTGGGGGCTGCAAAACCACTTGTTTATTGTTTGGGCTCTTTTATTTTTCGTTTCACTTTTTCCATGCATGCATTCTTGGCTTCATCAAAGTTCTTCTGTTTAGCATCGCCTGCTTCAGCCACGGACTTGAGGCACCAAATCAGATCATTGCTTTGAGTTTTAGTGAAGCCGGCGTCATGCGACCAATGTTGCACGACTAGGGCGCGCTTGTGGCTGGGTATACGATACCACTCATTGGCAGAGCGGATCTCCGTTCGGTAGCCAGAGAACGGATTTGCCCGTTGAGGTTTTCCAACAAGATCACCGATTGGGACACTGCCAGTAAAATATTGTTTGATCGCACAATAGATCGAGCAGTCGAAGCTAACGCGCCCCCAAGGCGCTATGATTGCAACTCCGAGAGCTCCACCGACGACGATTGTGACAGCCAACAGCAACATCCCGCAACCCATTGACTTCAGGGCGTCTTTCCAAAGAGGTTCACCAAATACAGTTAAATTTTCAGATTGTTCTGACTTCTGGTCAGTACTTTGATCTGACATTGAAAGGTACCTTCATCGGGTGGCTAAGGAAGACTAAGTGCGGATAAACGTGGCATCCACCAAACTCGTCAGAATACATCTGTGACAACTTTGCTATCAAAGTCTAGCCGAAGACAATAGCGAAATTTGGCATGCCAGAAGACGTAACGAGCGGTCAGATTGCAGCCGCACGTCTTCACTCGGTGCATGCTCCATCCCAAGTCTATAACCGCAACAGACGTCAACTCACGTAAAGTTAGACAGTACTATATGCAAGCAATGGGTCAGTGGCCGAAAATCTCAGCGCGAGCGCAGCGTGTCAGCTGCTGATGGTAAAACAGAGTTCCCGAAGTGTAGCGGCGCTCTCGTTGTGCCATTCGCGTGTCGGGCTACACCATTTTTTAACGTGAGCTGCGAGCGGTATGAGAATAGTTCTGCAATGTACGCGCAAGAACCTGTTGGAAATTGTTGCGAGAGTAAAGGCGAAGCGCCCCTGAAGTCTTTCCTCGGCTTGCGCAGCTGATTACAGGGCGAGCAGCGTTCATGGCGATTAAGACGTGCAAATCATCGGGTCTTGCATAGACACGCAACTAAGCCTGTGGGCACATCTGTTTCGTGAGGACAGCAGTTAATGCGGAAGCTGCAAAAGCACATATTGATATCAGGACTGGGAGGATATCATAGCAAAAGGCTCGAAAGAGAACGACATCCACACAGATGTCTGGATCAATCCTGAGACGAAAGAAGATCATTCCATCTTGGTCATGCGCTGCGGTGAGGAATGGTGGTCCTACGCCGATACCACGCGCATCCGAGAGGATTGCACGACCAAAGATGAGGCCATCAAGGCTGCGATCGATCATCTTGAAGGGCGTGCGCTTGGAACATCCGTACAGCTACGCGTGAAGGCCTTGGACGACGACGCCACAACGGTTGCTGCTATGTTACCGCCGCGGGTCTCGACATCAATCCGCAACGGCGCAATGGCCTTTTTGATCCTGTTCGCTATACCAGGTGCATTTGCACTCGCATCAATCTACATGCCGGTTGGGTCAACGGGCATATCTGCGGGCACATCTGGCGGCACGGCCGTTGCGCATGCTCCGATGGGCGAGCCAACACAACGGGCGAAGCTGCCACCCCTGCCCGCGCGCAAGGCAATACCCACAGCTACGATCACAACTGGTTCGATCAGGCGCCAACCTTAGACCGTATCAATCACAAATTACAAGCCGTCCTCGACGACGATCAGGCAACCCGTTCTGGAACAACCCCGCACAACATCTACGTATGCACCGCAAGAAACGCGCGAACAGAAAGACGAAACAGTTAAACTTACGCGGCTGAATGAGAGGGCAGATGGGCTACGCGACCCGCTCGGCAACGATCCTCCACCGACCACGACGAGCTTTGAAGCGACGAACTCCACTGAGACCAATACTGCCGCAGTGAACGTGGCACGGAGACCGTCCACCAGTATTTATGTCCCAGAGCCCAGACGACTCGACAAGAGCAAGAGCAGGCAGGCGTGGAAGGCAGCTAAACGCGCTAAACGCGCCGCAAGGCACAAAGCCCGACGAGCTCGCAAACGTCGTGCACGTCGGGGTTATCGCAGGCGAAGGCTGGTATCAGTTCGGTATCGACGCATTGGCAATCGTCGCGTCAAGATTGTTCGCTTTCGCAGACCACGAAATCTCCGCGAGTACCGGAGGCTGCAGGCCGCGCGCAACCGGATCATAGCACGTCACATCCGGCAACGTCGGTTGCGGTATAGGTACTTGAGCCCGATCGTTTCAGATGGAAGCGCTTGGCGCATCCATCTGAAACGATCGGTCTCTAATCCTATTGAGTAGAGCAAGATTCACGTTCCGGCCAACAAAGTGAGCAAGTCGAACGGTGATTCCATCCGGAACGATCTTGCTCTAGAACGGT
>NZGY01000013.1 GCA_002689605.1 Filomicrobium sp. | reverse complement strand
CTGCCCAGCCACCTCGGTTGGCGCCGCATGATTGAACGTGACGGCGAGCGACTTACGCCCCGCCAATGCCTCGCCGGCGCCATGAGTTAGCAGGGAAAAATACATCAGAGCCGAACAGAGTTAAATGCGTAGCTGGTCTCCGGTATCCAATAGGTAAGGATCATCCTCTTCAGCGAGGGGATATGGGTTGCGTACACCAGCTGGAACGACAGAGGTACTGCCCCATATCAGGCGACTATCGGTCTGATGAGACACTGGTCGTTGAACTTCAGCGGGCTCCGCCAATGTGATGGTCTGCGTGTCTTCGATCGGCTCGTCCGAAAAGACATGCGCACAGCTGCTTGCGAACACAGAACAGGTCAGCAATGCCGCGATTTCGGTCGCACGCATGGATCGATCCTCACAAGACAAGATCCTCTCTTCCATTCTAACGCATGATTGGTTAAGAATTGCTGATTAGCTGTTCCAAAGTGAGACCCGCCTTTACTGATCATTAGCTATTCGGCCCAGCGAAAGAGACTCATTTTCATGCACTTGTAGCGGCAAGTTTAAGAGATTGGTTACGCCGCCATGTTCAAATCTGGGACAAAGATCAATTGATTCGGAAGAGTGCGCGTGATGCGGACGCAAGATCAGTCGCAACAGCAGGACATAGATATCTTCGCACTCTGGCGAGGCCTTAAACGATCATTGCGAGGACTGTTAACGCTGACAATTTTGGTGGCATTGGTCACCTTTGGTGTCCTATCGCTGATGACGCCGCGTTATACTTCTGAAGCGCAGCTCGCGATCGTTGCAAAAACAACAAATCCATTTCCTGACGGCAAGCAAACTGGTGGTGGTCGCGAAGGGCTGACACAGCGCCTCGATCGCGAAGCTATTAACACACACGTCAATGCACTGATGGCGCCCGATCTTCTGTTGCGGGTTGCGAACCAGCTGGACCTTCGCAGCCGAAGTGAATTCGGTGCTTCCGGCAGCAATGGAATTGTTCAGCAAGTTCTTCAGATGGTGGGGTTATCCCAACCGGAAGCGACTGGATCGACCGATGATCGAGTGCTCTCAAGAGTTCAGGAGCGCCTTCAGGTTTCCGCTGTGACGGACAGCAGATTCATTGGCATAAGGTTCTCTTCATCCGATAAACAACTCGCAGCTAAGTTTGCCAACGCGCTAGCAGAGACTTACCGGAAAAGTCTGGTTGAAGTGCTTGTCAACGAGACCAAGCAGGTAATTGATGCGCTCGTTCCGAAAATTGAGCAATTGAAGCGAGAGGTACTACAGGCTGAGTCGCAGGTAGAGCGCTTTCTTGCTGAAACTGACCAGTTCCGAACTGGCCCTCAGTCAACACCGGTTAATACGCAGCGCATGGCTGCCCTCAATACCGAGCTGATCAAAGCCGAGGCTGAACGATCGATTGCCGAGTCGAAGTGGAAATCTGCCGTTGATCTATCGCGGATTGGAAATGTTGATGAACTGCCGGAGGTGCAGAGTTCGCCTGTGATGCAAGGGCTGATTGATCAGCGTGTTCGTGTAGAGCGTCAGGTTGCTGAAGCGCAGGCCACTCTGCTTGCAGCGCACCCTCGTATGAAGCAGCTCAACTCAGATCTGGCCGGTGTGAAGCGGTCGATCCGACAGCAAGTGCAGAAGATCGTTCGTGGTCTTGAGAAGAAATACAGGACTGCAGCGTTTCGTGTTCAAGACATTAAGAAAGAGATTGGTGGCCTAAAGGTCAAAGTCGTCGACACATCAGAAGATGAAGCACGTCTAAGATCCTTGGAGAGCTCCGCCAAATCCAAACGAGTCGAACTTGAACGCTTGCAACGGCAACTCGAAGATAACAAAACCCTGGTCGTTACCAAGACAGTGCCTGTTGAAGCGCAAATTGTTTCTATGGCGCGGCCAGCAATCTCTCCTAGCCTTCCAAAGAAGGTCCCATACACGCTGCTTGCGATGGTTGCGACTTTTGTTCTCGGCCTGGCATTGCTAACGGCTCGCGAGATCATCATGGCAGGAAGTACTGCGCGAGAAGAGCTACCTCACGCATTCGTGCGACAGCCAACCAATACGTCGGAGCTAGCCTTGGAAGAGCCCGTTCGAGCCCGGCGTGCACCGGTTGAGCGTGACCCGCAGCCGATATTGCAATTTTCCGAGCCGGCTTCAGATACCGGCGACATGACAATACAGAATGTTGCCGATCATCTCTTGCAGAGAGGTGAAGAGGTATCCGGGTTTCGGACGATTGTCGTGGGCGAAGCTCACGGTATTGATGCTTCCCTGGAAGGTATGCAACTGGCACGGCAGATGAGCGAGGCTGGTCTGCAGGTCGTCGTTGTCGATTGCAACATGGATAATGAGAGCTTTGCCGACAGCATCGGGCTCGCCCGTAGGCCTGGGATTACTGAACTCTTGGTTGGGGCTGCAACCTTTGAAGATGCCATTACTCACGTTCCTAACAGCCTGGTGCACCATATTGGTCTCGGACAAAGTGCCAACGCCGAAGACTTTTACTTCGACGGTGATGATCTGAATGCAATTCTTGACGCGCTGGACGATGTCTATGATCAGATCCTGGTGGTTGGGCGCTATCGCACTGCTCAGGCTCTGTTCGAAGCCGTTGAAGGGCGTTTTGATGCTGGTTTATCGGTTGCCGACGCGCGAATGCAGCGGTCAATCGTTCGTGGAGCTGAGGAGACGTTCCTCGGATTTGAAGTGACCGATATCGACATTATCCGTTACGAGCGTTCAGAGCCGGCTGCTTTTACAACTCGACGCCAACAGCTTTTGGGCAACAAACTGGAAGTCGTCTGAATGCGGTCGACCAAGTGTTGCTGAAGCTCGGCGAAGTCTCCGCAACGGGATTTCTGACGGTTGTATCGAGAAATCTTTAATCAATCCGGCCTGATACTTGCTTCCTAATTCTGCCGAAAGTTGACCTGTCCTGATACTGGATTTTCGAAGCCGTGATCCCAAGATCGACCCAAATTCTAAGGGCCGCCCTGCAGGCCATGCGTTATACGCGTATCGACACTGCTTTTGCGCCAGTAGCGCGTGGTGCTGGCGCTATTTTGATGCTGCATCACGTGCGGCCGTGGGTTTCGAAGGATTTCGCTCCTAACCGGATTCTCGAGATTACTCCTGAGTTTTTGAAGGATGTTGTCGAAATCGTTCACGAGGCTGGGTTTGAAGCCGTCTCGATGGATGAGGCATATCGACGAATGAGCGGCGAATCTGACTCGAACCAACCGTTTGTAAGTTTTACATTTGACGATGGTTATCGAGATAACCGCGATTATGCATACCCGGTTCTGAAGCAGTACAATATCCCAATGACTGTTTATGTTCCGACGCATTTTGCGGATGGTCGCGGCAAGCTGTGGTGGCTGACACTTGAGGAGGTCATTCGCAGATCCCAGGCTGTCGATGTTGAGATCAATGGGGCGCAACTCCAGGTCAGTTGCGGTAGTGCTGAAGACAAACGTAGAGCTTTTGATCAGATCTACTGAGCGCTCCGGCCTCTTCCTGACAAAGAGGTGCACGCAATTGTTGGTAGACTTGCCTTTTCTGCGGTTATAGATCCGCAGGCTTCTTGCTGTGAGCTTGTGATGGGATGGCAGGAGCTACGCGATTTTGCCAGTGATCCGTTGGTTACAATCGGTGGACATACGAAATCACATGTATCCCTTGCCAAGCTTTCCGAGGAAGAGGCGCGCGCAGAAATTGCAGAAAGAGTTCGCGGCCTAGAGGATGGTCTCGGGCAAACCTGTCGCCATTTCAGCTTCCCTTATGGCGATCCAGGGAGCGCCGGCTCGCGAGAGTTTGCCATCGCCCGGGACCTAGGCTTGAAGACAGCGGTTACGACTGCAAAGGGTCTTGTTCCTGATGGAAGTGAATTGAATTTCCACTCCATCCCGCGTCTCTCGCTGAATGGTGATTTTCAAGATCCCAACTGTTTCCACGCACTATTGAGCGGCGTACCATTCGCGTTGTTTAATTTGGCGAAGAAGGCTTTGCCGCGAGGATCTAGAGCCGCATAACAAAAGTGGTGACCTACTCGTCGAGCTGCTGCATCCACCAGATTATGGCGCCGGCCGGAATCGTCCATGCCAATCCCGCTACAATGTAATAGATGACTTCAACCCATTTGCTGGCATTTACCTGCAGCGCGATAGCGACCATCATAGCGGCAAACGAATAAACGGTTATCAACACCAGTAGGGCAATTGCCCCTATAAACTTGCGTGTCCGGATCGTCATTAAACCGGTTCCTCATTCGGCGGATGGCTACGAGCCATTGGGACAAAGAGCGCCTGCTTAATCTATTGCGGAAAGCCGTCCATAAATTTAACTAACACGATGATGGCTAGTCGGGAGCGGGACGTTATGGCGCTGCAGGGCGTATCGTCGGACATTTATGAAACTTCGAGCAACCATGCCGCAGTACGGATGTGGCTCACAATCGTGGCGTTGCTCGTTATTGCAATGGTTGCTGTCGGAGGCGTTACCCGACTGACAGACTCAGGCCTCTCTATTACGGAATGGCAACCTATCCTTGGTGCGATCCCACCACTTTCAACGGCTAGCTGGCAAGAGGCTTTCACTAAGTACAAGCAGATTCCGGAGTACCGTGATGTCAACGCCGGGATGGATCTAGCTGGTTTCAAAGCAATATTCTGGTGGGAGTGGATACACCGTTTCCTTGGACGCTTCATCGGCTTGGTGTTCGCCGTACCACTGCTTCTGTTCTGGGTGCGAGGTCAGATCCCGCAAGGTTACCATTGGAAATTTGTTGCTCTGCTGCTGCTTGGCGGCCTGCAAGGCTTTATCGGCTGGTACATGGTTCAGTCTGGTCTGACGGAACGCGTGGACGTCAGCCAATACCGTCTAGCTCTGCATCTCTGCACGGCATTTCTCATACTTGCCGGAGTTATTTGGTGCCTGCTGAGCCTTCGAAGCGACAGCGGAGAGGTATACTTCGATAATCTTCCTAATGGAACTTTGGCACTGAGCTGGGCATTGGTTCTGCTCGTTTTCAGTCAAGTTGCTTTAGGTGCCTTTGTTGCCGGAACCAAAGCGGGTTTGGTCTACACAACTTGGCCACTAATGGATGGTGACTTCATTCCTGAAGGCCTTTACTCCCTCACGCCGTGGTATTTGAATGCTGGAGAGGATCAACTTACGATCCAGTTCAACCATCGCATTATGGCCTACGTTCTCCTGGGCCTGTCAGCCATTCAGGTCTGGCGAACATGGAATGCCGATAACGACGCGGTTTCGCGTTCGGCAACCTGGCTTGCTTGCCTAATGGTCTTACAGGCGGTGCTGGGGATCTGGACGCTGCTATTTGTCGATGGCGCGATTCCGATTGGTCTTGGTGTGGCGCATCAAACGCTTGCAGCAATCGTCTTCACGACTTGCATCTGGCATTTGTTCGAGATGCGCTCGGTCACGACCGCACCCCGCTAATGGTTCCGAAGAGGCTATTCCACGCCGAGCATAAGTTTGATGTTCTGCGTCGCTGCCGCAGAGGCACCCTTGCCTAGATTATCAAGGCGGGCAACTAAGACAACCTGTCCGAAATCAGCGTGACCAAAGACACGAAGCTCCATCATGTTGGTATCATTCAGAGCTTCAGGTGATAGGCGACCGCCTTGTGCTTCTTGGTCTTCGCTGCGCTTTATGACTTTTACGAAGTCAGAACCTTGGTAGTGTTCAGCCAGAACTTGTTCAATCTTCTCGGGGGTAGGTCCACCGTTCAGTGTATCTAGATGTAACGGCACAGAGATAAGCATGCCCTGTCGATAGTTTGCTACGGAAGGCACGAAGATGGGTCGGCGGGTCAGCCTGGAATACTTCTGCAGCTCTGGAAGGTGTTTGTGTTCAAGCCCGAGACCATAGAGTTCAAATGGCGGAGCCGTGCCTGCTTCATAGGCCTCGATCATACCTTTGCCGCCGCCACTGTAACCAGAAACACCTGTCACAGTCATCGGGTAGTCGGCTGGGATGATGTCGGCATCAACCAACGGGCGAATGAGCGCAATCGCCCCGGTGGGGTAACAGCCCGGGTTTGATACGCGCTTTGCTTCGCCCACTGCCTTTGCCTGATCAGCACTGAGTTCGGGAAAGCCGTACGTCCATCCCTCGGCAACACGGTGCGCGGTAGAGGCATCAACAAACTTGGGCCCGGCGTTCGGCAATTCATCGGCTATTGCAACGGTCTCTTTGGCTGCATCGTCTGGCAGGCAAAGCACAACCATGTCGACTTCGCTCAGAAGCTCCTTCTTGGCGGTGCGGTCTTTGCGGTGTTCTTCTGCGATCGAGCGGAGCTGTACGCCAGATACGGCGCTCAGACGTTCACGAATTCCGAGCCCCGTTGTTCCAGCCTCACCATCGATGAATATCGTCGGCGTGTTGGACATCGCAGAAAAATCCTTTTCAATTAAGGTGAAAGTGTTGGTTTGTAGCCTGGGAGAAATGATGGCAAAGCCGAGAATTGTCAATCAAGATCATGACTTGCGGGGCAGTGCCGGTAACGGTACGAGTGAGCCACGGACTAATCTGTCTTTCAGGTTGCAACTCGCGAAATGAGTAATATGACCCGCCTCTGTTTAATCTTTGATCTGGACGACACACTCTATTCGGAACATGAGTTTGCTTACTCGGGTTTCCGAGCCATTGAACGTTGGGCTTACGGGAAATGGGGTATCGAGGGGATCGCCCATGATATGAAGCAGATGCTCGATAGCGGCATGTTGGGTAAGCTGTTTCAGGAGGCGTTCGCAAAACACCGTCCCGAGCATAGCGAGGAAGAGTTCGCAGAACTCAGGGATATCTATCGGACGCATGACCCTGAGATTGCGTTGTTCGACGATGCGCAATGGGCTATCGCGCACTTTGCCGGCCAAGTTCCGATGGGTTTGATTACGGATGGCACGACTGAAATGCAGCAGGCCAAGGTGAGGGCGCTTGATATCGCGCATCATTTCGACAAGATCGTTTTCACGCATGAGGGCGGTGGTCGGGATTTCCACAAACCACATCCCTGGTCATATGAAGCTATTGAAGCGGAGCTTGGCTCGACCGATGCTCGCTACGTTTATGTCGGAGATAACGCTGCTAAGGACTTTGTAACTCCGAACCTGCGCGGGTGGACCAGCGTGCAAGTGAGACGACCAAAGACCATTCATCGTCAAGACGTCATCGCTGACGGTGGGACACCGCAGCATGTCATCAACTCGCTGAGGGAGTTGCCGGGCATCCTCGGTGATTAGTTGGCCTTCAAACAAACCCTGTCATGAGTGAGAGAAGAGTAAGTATGAGTGTCAGATCCTATATTGCCGCCACTGCTGCATTTGGCGTCGTCCTGCTGGCCACGCCGGCCCTGGCCAAGACCTGCGGCAACACCGGGGCTGGTTTTCAGAACTGGGTACAAGGCTTTGCAACGCGGGCGCGTAAGCAGGGAATATCCCAGAAGACGTTGAATAGGGCCTTGAGCGGCGTAACTTAAAATCCCAGGGTGATCCGCCTCGATCGTGGCCAGCGTTCATTCAAGCTGAGCTTTGCGAAATTCTATAAGAGGCGGGCTTCTGCTTACACAAAGAAGCGGGCGCGGGCACGCTTGAAGCGTCATGCTCGACTACTGTCTGGCATTGAAAAGCGATACGGAGTTGATCGCGCAGTCATTGTCACGATTTAGGGGTTGGAGACAGACTTTGGCCGAGGTGGCGGCAAGCTGTCGATTATTCGGTCTCTGGCGACTCTTGCGTATGATTGTCGGCGTGCGAAGTTCTTTCGTAATGAGTTGTTGAGCGCTTTGCGCATTGTCCAGCGAGGAGATATGACCCCCGCGCAACTGCGTGGTGGCTGGGCAGGCGAGATTGGGCAAGCTCAGTTTCTAGCGTCGTCCTATCTCAAGTACGCGGTTGATTATGATGGAAATGGTCGCCGCGATCTCATTCGCAGTGTTCCAGACGTGCTGGCATCGATTGCCAATTTCCTGCTGGCGCATGGCTGGAAGCGTGGTCAAAAGTGGCTGCCAGGTACAGCGAACTATGCCGTTCTGAGAGATTGGAACCGCGCGCAGGTTTATTATCGAACCATCGCTGTGATGGCAGATAAGCTAGCGCGATAACGCGCGACTAGCTTTGTCTGGCTGATTTCCCTCGCCAGCAACGAGATCGAGAGACCGTTGTCTCTCGATCCGCATCAGGTGACGACGGACGGGCCTTGTTCAGGGCTGATCGGCTCAGCCCGTAATCCTGCCTAGAATGGCTCTATAGAATGGCTCACCACAGCCGAATTCATAGACCTTACAGAAGACCTCAGCCGAGCCATTGTAGATCATGTCGATTGAGACATAGAGAATGACAAGCAGTCCAACCCAGGTAATCCAGGGATAGCGCGCCAGCAATCGAGCAATCATGTGAGATGCAATGGCCATAAGCACAATCGCGATCGCCAAGCCAATGACAAGTACAAGCGGGCTGCCCTTGGCTGCACCGGCAACGGCCAACACGTTGTCGAGTGACATCGACACGTCGGCCAGGATGATCTGGAAGATGGCAGTTCCGTAGCCGACATATTGTACGTTGGAGGGCCCACTATCAGCTGCGGCAGCTGCGTGGTCTTCGCCACCTCCGGCAACAACTTCCCGGTACATTTTCCAGCAAACCCACAGTAGTAGGATGCCGCCTGCAAGCGTTAACCCGACAATTTGGAGTAGCTGCGTAGTCATGGCTGCGAAAATGATACGCAGGATCACGGCGCCCATGATGCCCCAGAAGATGACTTTGGCGCGGATCTTCGGGTCAACGCGCGACGCAGCAACACCAACGACAATGGCGTTGTCTCCGGCAAGAACAATATCGATCATGATGATATTGATCAGCGGCAGGTAGTTCTTCTGCCACCATTCTTGCGTTGTCATCAGCTGAAATTCGGCCTGGACGGCGGCCAGCAACTGCCAGATGTCGCCGGAGAGGATGTCAGTCATTTAGTTCTTATCCTTAGGTCGCGAATGCCGGCCAAGTAGGTCAGCAACGGCGAGAGGTCTAGAAATACAACCTAAACTCGTCTGTCTGCGATCTACGGGGTTTTCTGACAAGCCAAACAAGGGAAAAACAGCATAAGGGCCCGTCGATTGGACGAGCCCTATGTCAAAAGTGATGCAATCGAGTCTCAAGAATGAGAAGTTCGCGCGAATTAGCGCTTTGAGAACTGGAAGCTACGGCGAGCTTTCTTACGACCGTACTTCTTACGTTCAACTGTCCGGCTATCGCGTGTCAGGAAGCCATTCTTCTTCAGCGGCGATCGAAGCTCCGGCTCATAGTGTGTCAAAGCCTTCGAGATGCCATGACGAATTGCACCTGCCTGGCCGGATAGTCCGCCGCCTTTAACGGTTGCCATCACGTCATACTGATCGAGCCGCTCAACCAACTGCAGTGGTTGCTTCAACAGCATCTGCAGCACGGGGCGTGCAAAGTACTTGTCGTATTCGCGGTTATTGATCTGGATACGACCGCTGCCTGGCTTGATCCAAACACGGGCAATGGCGTCTTTCCGTTTTCCGGTTGCGTAAGCGCGGCCAAACGGGTCTAGTTTTTGAACGTGAATCGGCGCAGCTTCTGCTGCAACAACACCTTCCGCTGCGTCGCCAAGTTCTTCTAATGATTTGATTTCTTCTGACATGCGGATCAGGCTCTCGAGTTCTTACGATTCAATGACTTAACGTCGAGCACTTCAGGCTGCTGCGCTTCGTGGGGATGATCTGTTCCCTTGTAAACGCGCAGGTTGCGCATCAGCTTTGCGCGCAGCTTGCTCTTGTTCAGCATGCGCTCGACGGCTTTCGTCACCACGCGCTCTGGGAATTTGCCCTCGATCAACATTTTTGGGGTGCGTTCCCTGATACCGCCTGGATATCCTGTGTGATGATAGTACTTTTTATCGTCGTACTTCCGGCCGGTGAATACGACCTTCTCCGCGTTGATGACGATGACATTGTCGCCGGTATCAACGTGTGGGGTGAAAGTTGGTTTGTGCTTGCCGCGCAGGCGAGTGGCGATCAGAGATGCGAGACGTCCGACAACGAGGCCTTCGCCGTCGATCACGATCCACTTCTTCTCCACCTCGCCGGGTTTGGCAGAGTATGTTCTCATCTGTGTTGTCCTGAAAGCAGTGATTGCTCCGACAAAGTCAGGGCTGCTGGGAATTATGTACAGGCAAAAATGAGATTTTACAATCGAATTTATCTCATGAAATTCAATGCTTTACCGTATGCGGTATTATATTGCCGCATTCTATTGTCTAATTCGATTGCCGTGGCATGGCGTAGTTGCAGGTGGCTTGTGCAACCATGGCAGAGTTGCCGGCCGATACAATGCGGCAGTCGATGACGGCCAGTCGTCTTCCTAGGCGCAAAGCTTTGGCATTGCAGATCAGATCCGTTGGTTCAGCGCGAGCCAGGAAGTTAATTGTCATGCTCAATGTCACCGACTGGATCGCCAAGGGTCCGTGTTCGTTTAGAATGACAATCCAGGCTGCGACGTCAGCCAGCCCAAACATCGTCGGTCCTGAGATTGTAACGCCGGGCCGAATATTTTTGTGTTCCACAGGCAGCCGTACTGTCGCAGATTCCTGGTCCAGTTGTTCAATGCTGTAGTTCCCCAGTGCTTCGCGCAGTTGTGGAAAGTGCTGATCTATCAAACTCGTGACAGATTGTGGGTCGTGTTTGATCCATTGGTCTGGGCTGTCGTCTATCAATTTCAACCGGAATAGCGTTTACGAGAGCAGTACCTTTTGCCTTTTATCGGACAGAATTCGAGAGAACAAACGCGCTGAGTTGTGATTTGAGCTGATCGCTCCAATCTCAATGCAGGCGCAAATGTCATTACCTTCGATGATTCAACTGGAGAGATGTTGATATGGTCGGTTCCGTACTCAGAATTGCTGCAGCCGCACTGGCATTGACCGGACTTCTTGCCGTTGGTCAGCTGCAAGCACAGGAAGCTGCTTTCAAGCAGATGAAGCTTACTGAGGCGCAGATCGAGAACTATCTGAAAGCTCAAGGTGAGCTCAACAAGCAATTCGAGAAGATCGAGCAAGCTGGAGAGCAACCGGATAAGACACTGGTTCAGGGATTGGAAGCGATTGCCAAGAAGTATGGGTTCAGTTCCTACGACGAACTCGATGCAATCATGTCCAACATTTCCTTTGTTCTATAGGGGTTTGACCAGGAAAGCGGAGAGTTTTCCGAGCCCGTTGAAGCTATGAAGCAGGAAATTGCGGCGCTAAAATCTGATAAGTCCATGCCGGAAAAAGAGCGTAACGCACTTATCCAAGAGCTCGAAGAGGCGGTTAAGAACACACCGGCTATCGAGCACAAAGAAAACGTGGCCTTGGTGAAGAAGCACTTCAAGGCGCTCGACAAAGCGATCAATTAGCAGCCACGGCCGATGGCCGGCTACGAGGATTGCGTTCGGAGACCCTACCGCGCGCAATCTGATCGCGCGCACACCAAAATAAACCTGGGGATAGTGTTTGATTTAGGCGGACGGCCTAGCCTTGCAGTGCAATTGCACTCACAACTCCGCCTATCGACACGATCCACCAAACTACAGCAATGAAAGCTACGATCGTGCCTGTTCTGCGTCGGCTCGCGGCTGCTTGTGTGTCTTCCTGGCTCAACGAATAATCCTCCAAATTCGCCCGCGATTGTCGCGTGGTCCATTGTTCATCTTTGTTAACGCGGAACAATAGATAATAGCTGGCCCAACTG
This sequence comes from Filomicrobium sp., assembly GCA_002689605.1. Taxonomy (GTDB): domain Bacteria; phylum Pseudomonadota; class Alphaproteobacteria; order Rhizobiales; family Hyphomicrobiaceae; genus Tectiglobus. The sequence continues at coordinate 7,821 of NZGY01000013.1, read as the reverse complement.
CAATACGTCGTTGGGATTGCTACGGAATTTTATTCACGAAGGTTGATTCCACGGCTACATGCCGCGGAAAAGGCATCCCATGACGAGCATGATATAAGCTGCCGTCATCACCCAGAAGCTGTAACTCGAAATGGTTGGGACTGCTAAACCGAGATGCGAGATAATTGCCAGCACACCAACAACGATGGCAAACAGGAAGGTTAACAAGCTTGGTCGCTTGAGTAGGTTCATACTCGATTATCCCCAGATAGGCGTAGGATCTGAAACGATCCCCGCACTTGGATGAGATTGCAGGTCTCGTTCTATAGCTTTTGTCTGCGAAGGTCAGAACGTCAATTGATTAACGGTGGTACCAAAAGCCTGTTCCAACTACAACGACCTCGATGGCGCCATCCGTGATGTTGGGATGGGAAATCTTGATACCGACAATGCCGTCGAACCCGGTTTCCTCCGCCTTGGACTTCAAGTTGTCGACTGCACGAGAGATGGTCTCATCTAGAACAGCTTCGTAGCGCTTCATTTTACCGCCGATGACATTCGTTATGACTTCGCGCATATCCCTGACAACATTAGCGCCCGAAACGGCGCGGGCGTGAACCAGTTCGCCATGTCTGATCTTTTCGCCATGTCTGATCTTTTCGCCGTCAATCGTTTCTACTGATAGGCATTTCATCGTGTTCACGCTCAATTGCTCGGAGCTGGGTCCTAAGCGGCTCCAGGCTTTTGTACCTTGCGTTTCGGAGGGAAAAGCAAGCGCCGCAAAATGAGTAGCAAAAGGATTACGGCAATACCCAGAAGCACTGCAACAACAGGATGCTTACTCCAGATGAGCACAGGGTGGACCTGCCCACCAGTTACGAGTTGCAGATCGGATCCTATCGCTTCGATGTTAAGGCCGCCGTCACTGCGAAGCATCATCTTAACGGCCGCTGTCTGATCACGACTGGCAAGCACCGCCCAACGTACTTGCTCAGAGGTCAAACCTCTGATGGCTGTCGGCGTTGCAGAGACTGCATCTAAAACAACCTTTCTCGCACTGAGATCAAGACCCGCGAGATAGCCGCCAAAACTGCTGAGCGCCGCACTATCAAGATCGCGGGCCAAATTCACAACAGTGTTGTTATCGAGTTCAAGTAAGATGCTTCTTCGTTGTTCGGGTAGGCTAGAAAGTCGTTTGACGACACGCACTTCTTCAAAAGACAACAGACGCTTTAACGAATTGTTTGTGAAGTCATCCGGTTTGGATGAGCGATGCAGCTCAAAGCCAATGACCTTTGGCAATTCGCTTCCGGCAACATCAAGCCAGGCTAAAGCTTGGTCGACTGAGTTGAGTTCCCGCGCAAGCTGCATCGCGCCGCCATCCAAGTGGTTGATTGCTTGGTGAAGTGTTCCGCTCTCGAGCTTTGCTAGGACATCCTGCGATGTCCCGTTTCGCAAGGATATGACGACGATTTCGTCCAATCGCGGGACCTGGTCTGGGCGAAGCGAGTCCACGAAGTCGCGGAATGCTTTGTTGTTGGCTGAAAGCTCTAGAACCTTGTTGTGGGCTACTTTGAAGTCCCGCCAGATCCGCAGAATGTGGTCAGCAGTGGAGTCTGCAATTGTCTCCAGCTGAGCGTCCATGTTCACCTTCAAAGCGTCTGCTAGCTCTTTACGCACCTTGGCTTTGGTCGACTCGGAAGTCATTTCATCACGAATGATCGGCAGAACACCGTTGCGCAATTCCCAGAGCTGCTTCAGGTCGTAGGCAATTAGTGCGACCCCGATGCCACTGGCAACAACAGAGGCAACCCTACCAATCACGGCACCTACGACACGCTGGCCAACTCGGCGCGCCATGCGAGCAAGTTGGCGACGGATCAATAAGATTACGCCACCAGTTATTGCGCCGGTCGCTTTTTGCGCGACGCTGGTGGTTCCCAGTTGTGCTGCTTGATTTGTTGGCTCGAGAACAAAGGCGGCTTTGGCATCAGCGCCGACGGTATCAGCGATTGTTCGACCAAATCTATCGCCGAGAAAAAGTTGCAGGCATTTCCTGGCGGGTGTTGCTGCGTCCTCAGTGGTGAGCACGATCTTGCGACCAACTTCGAGACTGACGCCTTTGGCGGTTTGTTCCAGCGCTGCTTTCATCTCGTCAGATCGATAGACGTGCTCAGCAACAGCTTTCGCGAGTTCATTCGCCTTTTCGGAACTGGCCAATGAGCCCAGCAACTTGCCCCAGCTCGATTTGCTGCGGACATCTTCCTCAGCGATCTTAACGCGCTCATCGATTAGGCGGTCGAGATTGTGTTTGCGCCATTGATCTCGGACCAGACCTTGGTAGTCGATGGTTCGCGTTCCGTTGCGCAACTCATTCAACGTGACGTCCCGAATGGCCAATCGGAATTTATCATCGTCTTGGGCCCTGCAGGCGTCGTAATTCGTAGTGGCATCGCCTACTGATTGCGCATTTGATGGCGCAACCAAAACGATCAACGCACTTGCAAGTGTTGCTGCAAATCTGAGGTTCTTGCTGATGACTGCCATCCGGTCTTGTCTCAAGTTTGACTGTGTCTGCAATTGTGACTGCTTAGGTCATGAGCTGGAACATGGCAGCTGTCGCAAGCGTATTCAACTCGCCAAACAATTCAAGGCAAGGTGACAGACCACAGTGGCGGTACCGTGTTAGATCCCGCGCGGAACTGGCAGAATTGTTTCCGGTTTCGGATTTCAGAAATGCTTATTGTGTGACTTGGCACCTAGCGAAGTCGCCTTCGATACGCCTCCAAACAAAGGTTTCGCTGAGGAATTTCATTCCGAGATAGCCTTTGACCTGCAGGCCGTCTTGCGACAATCGCCGAACTTCCACGTCAAATGCCTTGCCCTTCTTAGGGTCATAAATCCAGCCCTTGTCCCAGCTGCCGTCTTGTTGCGGCTTGAGTTGCCCGATGACCTGGAGGCCGCAGATCGGCTTGTTTCTGCGAGATGCTTCAGGGTTGAGCCGATCAATTAGTGGCTTGCCATTACGCCCATTCGCATTTTTGAGCCACACGATGTAGCCACACATGCTCGAACCGCAGGCTTTGACTTCGATGGCGCCCTTGCCGCTATCGTCCAACCAAACACCAGAGATATCACCGCTGGCAAATACGTGTGAGCCATACAGAATAAGGCAGGAAAGCGTTGTCACAAAAAGCGTCTTCATACGGTTTGGAAGCAGCCCTGTCATCGCCATTTGCATCGGATTTTTCCTCCCGATCGGCATTTGTTTATTATAAACAATAAGTTATTGTGCTTAATTGTTGAACTCGGTTACCTTATGATAAGTGATCGTATGTCAAGTAGTAACTAAAATGACTAGTCAACGACGAATGCACACTAAAAACTGCGGCAAGTTCGTCGGTACGATGGTCAATCATGGAAAGGTCTTGTTGTTGGGACTATATGCTCGTGAGAACGGTCAATGCGATTGCGATTATCGCAGGCATAGCTATGCCATCTGCCACCCCTCATATTTCGCTGGGCGCGACTTCAGTACCGTCGAAGTAGGATTAGGATAGTAAATGATACTGACCCTGGCCATGCGGAACCTGTTTTACGACAAGGTTAGCCTGGCGGTCACGATTGTTGGTATCTTGTTCTCAGTTGTTCTGGTGTCAGTGCAACTCGGAATTTATGCCGGCGGGAGCCGTATCATAACGTCAGTCATTGAGAATGCTGACGGGGAAATCTGGATCGCGGCTTTTGGCACGAAAAGCATCGAGGAATCCGGCACGCTTGCAGGCAACGAGCGTCATACTGCGCTTGCGACGCCAGGCGTCGCGCGGGTGTATCCGATCGTATCGACCTTCAGTAATTGGAAAAAGCCTGACGGCGCGAGGCAACTGTGCGTGGTTATTGGTACCGAGGTGTCTGATAGTGGCTTGAAGCCTTGGAACATTGTTGGCGGGGGCTTGGAAGAACTGAAGCTGCCTGATGCTGTCGCCATTGATGAGACTTACTTCAAGTATCTCGGTGTGAACGGTATTGGCTCTACAGCTGAGATCAACGGTCAGCGCGTGCGCGTTACAACACTGACGCACGGCATTCGATCGTTCACCACAACACCCTATATCTTCACAACATTGAAGCAAGGTCGAAAACTTCAAGGCATGCCGCCTGGCTCGGCAAATTTCTATCTGGTTAAGTTGGCCGAAGGGGCCGACACCGCGACCGTGCAGGCAGATCTTAAGAGCCGTATGCCGGATCTGGATGTGATTACGAAAGCCGAGTTCAAGCAAAGAAGTTTGCGGCACTGGCTGTTTGGAACTGGCGCCGGTATTGCACTTATTGGCGGTGCGATCCTTGGAACATTGGTTGGTACAGTCATTGTGGCGCAAACCCTGTATGCAAGTACCAAGGATCACCTCAATGAATTTGCGACGCTTCGTGCCTTGGGCTCGTCCTCGGGTTACATTCACCGTGTTATCCTAACTCAGGCTGGCCTAAGTGCGGTTCTCGGCTATGTTCTAGGTATGACGCTAGCGCTTGGGATTGTTGCGTTGAGTGTAAATACGGAGCTACCGATTATTATGACGCCGTCACTCGCTGTCGGTTTGTTTGCTTTGACTGTCTCGATGTGTGCGATTTCCGCTGTGGCAGCGATTATCAAGGTCACACGCATTGATCCTGCTATGGTGTTCAGCCGATGAGCAAGAAAGTCGTAGCTCAGGTCCAAAATCTCGTTAAGGAGCTTGGTGAAGGCGCCGGCAAGGTTCAGGCTGTCAAGAATACGACGCTGTCCATCAACTCTGGTGAGCTGACTTTGCTGATGGGGCCATCTGGTTCCGGAAAGACAACGCTCATCTCAATCCTCGGATGCATCCTGACCCCGACGTCTGGCGAGGTCATTATCGATGGTGAGAATACCCAGGGTATGTCTGCGGAACAGCTCGCGGATGTCCGTCGGCGACATATTGGGTTTATCTTCCAATCCTACAATTTGTTCCCGACACTCAGTGCAATTGAGAATGTACGGCTCGCATTGGATGTTCGCGGAACGCGTGGAGCGTTGTCCAAGGACTTGGCTGAGAAGGCCTTGTCTGCGGTCGGACTGGATCACCGCATGAAAAGCTATCCGAAGCAGATGTCTGGCGGTGAACAGCAGCGTGTCGCTATTGCTCGCGCATTGGCTGGGTCGCCATCGATCATCCTTGCAGATGAACCGACAGCTGCTCTCGATAGCGAGAATGGTTACTCCGTCATGGCGCTATTGTCGGACGTTGCTCACAATGCCGGGCGCGCTGTTCTTGCGGTCACGCACGACCATAGAACGCTGTCTTACGCAGACCGTATTCTGCGGATTGAAGATGGCAGCATAATTGATGATGAACGCGGCGATGCGGCATCGCGTTCGACTAAGAACCTCATACCAAAAAAGAGACGGACGAAACTTGATGCCTAGTTTTTTGAGACTTGATTCAACCGTCACGATATTGGGTCTGGCCGCTGTTCTGGCGCTGGGCGTAAGTGCGCTCGCAACCTACCTGTCGCAAAATGGTGGTATCTCGAACAGTAATAGCGCGCAGGTGAAACCAGCGAAAAGCGGTAAGCCAACAGTTGTCGCCCAGGCAACGCAGCCACAATGGGAGGCATCTGCTCCCGGACGTGTTGCGCCGCTTGGTGGTGAGGTAGAGATCCGCCCTGAAACACCTGGTGTCGTTACAGATGTTTACGCGAAGGTTGGGGATGTTGTTAAGAAGGGCGATCTCATCGCAGTCACCAAAGATCGCGAAGCGTTTACGCGCGTTGTCGCTGCGGCTGCCGAGGTCGAAGTTCGTGTCTCTGAACGCGATGAAGAAAAAGAAACCGACAAGCTTTTGCTTGCCTGGCGTGATGCGCAGGACAAGCTTGGGGCCGCTGAGCGTGCTTTGCACAAGGCACGCATTACATTCGACACGCTCTTTATTGCGCGTCGAAATGGTACAGCATCTGATCGTGATGTTGAAAATGCGCGGCGTTTGATTGAAGTTGCGAAACTGTCGATCGCAGCTCGCCGGAAAGACGTTGAAGAGGCACGTGCCAAAAAAGATTTCCCATTACTTAGCCGTCTCGACTCCGGCCTTACCATTGCGCGTACGGATCTTCGTTTGGCAGAACTGGCTTACGAGAAGACTCGAATTCGCGCGACGTCCAATGGGCGGGTTTTGCAATTAGAAGGCGTTGCAGGCCAGCTGGCATCTCTAACCTCACAGGTGCCATTTGCCGTTGTAGGTGATGTTTCGCGACTTGAAGTTACTGCTGAAGTTGAAGAACGCGATATCAGCAAGGTATGGGTCGGACAGAATGTGGTTGTTCGCGCCAATGCATTCTCGGGTAAGGACTTCACTGGTAAGGTAACAGCGATTGCAACCAAGGTTGGATCGCCAGCTCTCGGTTTGCGTGGTCCCAGTCAGCCACGAGATGTTGAGATCCTGGAAGTTGATATTACGCTCGATGGAAAGCCGCCATTGCTACCAAGCATGCGGGTTGACGTCTTCTTCAAGCCTAAGGGCAATGTCAGAGCGGCTGCGAAAAACTAATTTCGCAGCCTGCCGCAGTTTTACTCTATCCAGCATCGGAATAGACGGGGTCTAATTGCGTCAGCCTGGTCAGTTTGCAACCTGGCGGGCCGATGCATTGATGTGGGCGACCAGATCACCGGGTAATTGGAGCTGATTTGCCAATTCACCCAAGAATTGCTTTTCTGCAGGCGTATCCACCTCAATTGCTACACGTGCTGCGGTGTAGAGTTGGATGTCTTCCTGTTCGCTCCGGGAACCTGCGGCAATCCGATCGATACTGGATGGTTTGTTCAGTTCATTTGCCAGAAACTCTTCTGCACTTGCATCGAGCCCCTGATCCTTCAAACTTCCCACGATCCGCTGCTGTTCATTTGCGTCAAGACGGCCATCGGCTGCTGCGGCGGCAATCATTGCACGGATGCAAGCCATCGCGGTTTCGTTGCTGATAGACGTATCGCCGAACCCTGATACTAACGGTGCTGGCTCAAAACTCTCTGAGCGATCAGTAATCAAGGGACGACCGGCGGAATAGTTCTGGTATGCTTTGTAAGCCAGACCACCAATAAGCGCGAGTGCACCGGCTTTGGCGGCACCGCTGGCGAGAGAACGGCCTGTCTGAGTGCCGAGTATCAGTGCTCCCAAGCCACCAAGGATCGCACCAGTCTGGAGCTTGTTGTTTTGCATATAATTCTGGACTTGCTCGACCAGTTCCTGCGGGGAACGACCGCCGCTCATCTGTCCAATTAGGTCGTCCAGCCCTGATGCCTTGCCAATTTTTCCTGCACCTTCGCGGACGCCATCTGTGGCCTGGCCGAAGACGTCGCCAGCCGTCTCACCCGCACTTCCCGCGCGTCGTTGTAGTTCAGACAGTAGATCGCTTAAGCCGCCGCCTGATCTGGCCGATCCTGGCGACTGTTGCGAACTTGACGCGCTAGAGGGTCCACCTTCCGTGAACTGCCGAAGTAGGTCGCTGATGTCATTGCTCACTGGCTTTTGCGGTTCCTGTGAGCGGCCTGATTGCGACGCGCCGTTGACGAGGGCTTCGAGAAGTTGCTTTGGATCGAACATTATCGGTCACCATGTTCACTGAGCTGACTGAAAACTAGTCTGGCTTTGTGGCGATGACAAAACTTGTTGGGTGGATAACTGTTATTCCGCCGGGTCGGAACTCATTGACCGACCTCTGTGTGGGTCGACTGGCTGCGGATCGGAGCTATCCGCAGATTTTGGTGATGCGAGACTTTAGGCGGCGGTTTGGGTTTCATCTTTGACGATGGGCATGACCTCATCTCCGTCGGCG
>NZGY01000012.1 GCA_002689605.1 Filomicrobium sp. | reverse complement strand
TCTTTTCTTCGGCATTTTCAGTCCTCCTCAGGGATAAAACCCATACTTCGAGTCGGAACACTTCACAGGGGGAGGACCAGAGTGAGTAAAAGCGATGGGGAATAATGCACAATGAGTAACAAGCAAAAAACAGGTCATCACTTGGTTCATTTTAACATATCAAACGAACAATTATCATATCTGAATCAACTTTCAGTAAGACAAGATAAACCACGGACAGCTATAGTTAGAGGAATTTTACAAAAATGGATAGAAGAACAACGCAGGATAGGATTGTCTGCACAATGTGGAAAATCGTAGAAAATAAACGGTTGCAAGTGGGTGATGAGACTTCTGCCAAATCTGGCAGAAGTGGACCAAGAATTAAGAATTTCAAGCAATGGTTGAAGACCAGGGTGTCATTCCATAACTACATCAACAACCGCTACTCATAATCGTGGGGTATGTTCACGGGAAGACGGGAAGGTCGGCTCCGGAACTTCAGAGTTTTGTTGAGGGGGTTTCTAGAAATGAAATCCGTGGGTCTAAAATCTAAAACTTGAGTTTGGATTTCGCCTCGTTCAATCCCCGCTCGGAATCTACATAAAACTCGTCAAACGTAATCTGACGACATTTGCCCATCTTCTCCGATTTCCACTTATCGGACTTCTTATATTTCTCCCAATAAATGACCTGCAGGTTATCTCGGGTTACTAAAACTCTATCCAGACTTTGGCCTAAGTTGGCCGCTATTACGAGCAATATAGTATTCTAGTATTCGTCATTCAGATGATTTCTCAAATACAAAAGCAGACGTGAATTTAATTTTCCAAGAACCTGATTCTTTGATGAAGATGTAGAAGGAGCTAATTTCTTCTAATGGTGATCCATCATCCTTAATCCGTAATCCCTCTCTCAACACGAGGTGTGCTTTCTCCTCATTTACCTCAACAACCTGAGTATCGATTGCTATCGTATCGGAGTAACCTCGCCTTCTTAAATCGCTGAGGCTTGTGTGAAATTTATCAAATTCCTCAATCCCGTTTTCCGTAAAGCGATAGTTGGGGAAACTGAAATATTTCTCTACCCCATCCTGGTCACCCCTTTTAAAGGCCTCTAGATATCCTTCAAATGCATCGAGTACTTCTTGCTTAACTATAAACTTATTCACTGAAATTTCTCCTTATGGCTAAGGCTGCTTGCGCGGGACGAAGTTGACGCTGTATTGAGTCGTATCTGATTGCGTTGGCATCTCCATCGCAGTAGATCCAGAGTCGGCTAACATTTTTGATACGTCCCGCCATCGGATAACGAAAAGCTTTCTGCCCTTCGCACTCAATGGCGATCATTGGGACGATCTGATTTTGATATTCGTCATATCCAATCCACCCCCCAATCACCACAACGATTACAACGCAGACAATGGCAAACCATTTGAGTATCCATTTGGTGTAACCGACCAGTATGTTATCCGACTTATTGCTCAAATCAAAACCTATCGTCAAAAATCCCTTGGGTGTCCGTCTTCGACCCTTTTCCTCACGTTACCCTCGGTAGGGTCAGGTGACTAGGTTGTTCTAAACCACAGGTGTAGTCGGCCTTGACAAGCCTGTCCAGACTGAGGCAATTTTCAGCAGTGGCAGTTTAGATCATTGGGGGGGACCAGGGGCGCGTTGAGAAGCTCGCATTTGCACCTGTTAACGGCGTCTGCACTCTTCGTCTGTTTCACGATTGCAAGTGTGCAATTCGTGAGAGCCGAAGATAGGATTTTGTTATCAACGGTTTATTCGAACGTCATTGAACTAAAGTTCACCTCAAAGTTCGATACAGAATTGTTCATACAAGATGTAGTCGTAAACAGGGGAAATTGTGTCGGCTCTATTTGGGACGATAAGAAGCGGTCGATGAGTGAATTGTATCGTCTCGGACACTACCCCTTTCGACCTCGCCAACCCCTGCAGCACCTGCAGCAAATGCTCGAAATAATGAGGAAGGAACGGACGGCTAAATGGGGCCAGACAGTAACGTTTAAAGTTCCCCCTTGCACACTGCTCGAAGTAAAAGCAGTAACTAATCGTGGAACATTCAAGTGGGATAATTTTCGATAACACCTGTTCCCTTCCTACGGGTTGTATCCTTCATCCACCTCCACTTGCAGATAGGATTTCACAGAATCCACCGATAGAAGTTCGTCGTCTGTTTGACTTTGTAAGGGATGATGTGATGCAACAGACCAATAAGAAACAGCAACCATTCACATATCATTCCCTACCTGCCCGATTAGATTTCTACTTCAACAGGTGAGATTGCTGAATAGGAACGAACATAGAACATAATTGACACAGGATTTACACAGATAGCAAGTCATTGATATATAGTGTGTTTTAAGAGGCATCGTCTAGTGCAAGTAGAACTCTCATGTTAAGTCTCCATTGTTCTTCGTTTGACGGCTCGCCGTCGCGTTTGCGAGGTGCCGCGGTATGAATGAACAATTGGAAACGTCTCCGGCATTTGCCAAGGCTTGCTGGCAACTCCGTGAACACTCGTCACCGGTCGTTAGGTGGCCGTGAACTGTGTGTGAATATTGACCTCGGATCAGGCGGTCCTTAAATCTTGGACTGCTGATATAACGCATGTGGGTCTTCGGCCTGGCGCTTGGGAATGAAGAGCGTTTTTGAGATTGTTCCGTCGCGCGAACCATCCCACGTCTCTACACGCACGCGTGTGTCCAGTTCTGCAGCACCAGATTTGATAACCCCCAAAGCAATGTTGCCTTCGAGCCTTGGTGACCATGTGCAGCTAGTCAAACGTCCGATTTGTTGATCAGCAGCGTTGGTAATGCGCCATGGGTCTTCATTGGGAGCGAGGCGTTTACCATCAATCTTGAGACCGATCAGCTTTTTGGAGAGGGGTTGATCTTTCGCGCGAGCGAGTGCCTCGCGTCCCACGAAAGGCGCGTCGTGATCCAGTTCGACAAGGCGGCCGAGGCCGACTTCAAATGGTGTTTCCTGCGATGTTACGTCGACCCCGGCAGACAGGATACCTGACTCGATGCGACGCGTTTGGTTGACACTGCCCGGGGCGACGTTGCTGCTCTTTCCTGCTGCCATAAGGGCTTCAAATAGTTCATCGCCAAGGCTCGCGTCCTGCAGGTAGATTTCATAGCCAAACTCACCACTCCAACCTGTGCGCGAAACGATAAGTTCGGTGTTCGCGAATGGCACGGAGGTCCACCAGTAGTATTTCAGGTCAAGGATCGCCTCTCCAAGGAGGTTTGCCATCAGCACCGGTGACTTGGGCCCTTGCACTTGGATGACCGATACATTGGCTTCGCGAATGGAGACATGCATGCCGGAATTGACCGAAAGCCCGAGCGTCCAATGTTCGAGGTCCCAGTCAGATGTCGACAACCAATATCGGTCTGGTTCCAATCGCAAGATGATTGGATCTGAAAATACACCGCCGCTGGGTGATGTGATCAATGCGTATTTGCACTGTCCGATGGCGCACTTGTCCATATTACGCGGCGTGAGAAATTGAACGAAGCGGCTGGCATCAGGGCCGCTGATTTCAACTTGCCTCTCGCCCATGGCAGGCCAGAGCGCCACGTCGTTGACGACCTGCCAGTATTCACTTTCAGGATCTGAGAAACTGCCTGAAATGTACGTGCGATTGTAAACAGAGAAGTTACGACAACCGTGGCGCCATGCTGCTTCGAAAAACGCGCCCTTACGGATGCGGGGTTGAAACGCAATGCGTGCACCAGTGTGTGGAATCATCTTTCAGGTCTCGGGCGGCAATTGACGATTGCGGACGTTCTAGATCTGCGAGATTATACAGTGAAGGAATGGTGCTCGTGTTTCAATTGGTCGAGAAGTGTTCTCAGATCGACAATTCTTATCATTCGATTTGTGATGGCTGATGGAAATCTAACAGGTGGTTGACGAGTGTCCTCGGGGTAAGCGTGCGCGCGGGAAGGCTGATCTCGCATATATGTTTGGGAAATTGATTAAGTGTAAGCATTGTCAATCAATGATGCTAAGCGTACCCTCGGAGCATTGTGCCTGTTAACAGGCTGACCACTTTGGCGGCGCCTACCTTGGTCGACAAGAACAGGCTGCCAGTAACTCCTGAGCCTAGACAGAACGGAGATCAGAATGTCTCTGCTTCGAGCAATAATCGTGACTGCCTTCTCTATCGTCTTTTTTGCTTCAAACGCGCAGGCCCAAAGTAAAGCGGCTGTCGGGAACTTGGCGTGTACGTGTGGTGCGGGCGTGGGACTGATTTTGGGTTCCAAGAAAACCTATCAGTGCTCGTTTAAGCCAATTGATGGCGGCGGCGCGCAGCGCTACTCGGCAACCGTTACGAAGATCGGTGTTGATATTGGGATTACCGGCAATACGGTTATTATCTGGTCTGTGCTGGCAGCTGGTCAACAAGTGCAGCAGGGTTTCCTGTCAGGAGACTATGCTGGCGTTGCAGCTGATGCTGCCATTGGCGTTGGTGGTGGAGCTAAAGTTCTGGTGGGTGGATCATCGAACTCAATCGTCCTGCAGCCTTTATCTGTTCAAGGTCAGACAGGAGTGAACCTTGCCGTCGGTGTCAGCGGTATGACGATCAGGTAACTAGCTGGCGAAGCACCGCCCGCTATTCAGCTGGTGGTGCTACTTCAATAATTTATCGCCTTAGACAACCTAACCGATATCCGCCAGGACAACGGTAACTTCACGTTGTTGTCCGTTGCGGCGTACCGTGATTTGCGCAGCGTTGCCTACACCGACACGCTCCAGAGCGTTTGCCAACTCGGCGAAGCCTTTCACTTCGGCCCCATTGACTGCGATGATCACGTCGCCCGTGCGTTGTGCACCTCGATCAATACCAATGAGGCCGGCCCGTGCTGCTGGGCCTCCTGGTGAAACTTCCATGATGACAACGCCTTGGACATTGAGGCGCGAGGCGAGTTCAGGTGGAGCGACCCGGATGCCAATACCCGGTCTTGCCGGCTTGCCGCGCTGAATAATTTGCGGCGCAATGCGGTTGACGGTGTCAACGGGCACTGCGAAGCCAATGCCATTGAACGATCTGGTTCTCGAAATGATGGCCGTGTTAACGCCGATCAGGCGGCCGGCTGAGTCCAGGAGTGGTCCGCCGGAGTTGCCGGGATTGATGGCGGCGTCTGTTTGAATAGCATCAGGGATCTGACGACCGCCGCGTGTCGGGAGGCGCCGTCCAACAGCGCTGACCACGCCGGTCGACAGACTGCGTGTGAGACCAAACGGATTACCTATGGCAAAGACGGCCTGGCCGATTTTCAAGTTGCTTGACCGTCCGACCGGGATTGGTGTTAGCCCGAACGACAAGCCGCTGACCTTCAGCACGGCGAGATCATGGTCGGGCGAACTTCCAATGATCGTAGCAGGCGCTGTGGCGCCGGAGTCGAAGCGGACAAACACACGATCTGCATTCTCAATCACATGGTGATTGGTGATAACGTGGCCTGCCGCATCCCAGATGAATCCCGAGCCGGTGCCTTGTTGGCGTTGCCCTGATCCAAACACTGAGCGGCCACGGCGCTCGGTGAAGACATAGACGACTGATGGCGCGGCAGAGGTAAAGACATCGTTGGCTGTCTGTTCGAAGCTTGCCAGCGAGCCGCGTGGCGTGACATCGCGTGAGGCCGAGTTCGTTAAGACCGTGTCGCGACCATAGGCAAAGATCAAAATCCCACCAACACAGATCGCAAGTATCAACAGCCAATAGCGATCAATCAGTCGTTGCATCAGACAGGAGCCCTTTCGTGTGCAGGCCTTTCGGATTTCGGCGCATGGAAGACTTTCATAGTTGTGTCGATAGCATGGAAATTGGGAATTCTCATTGCGAAGCGAAAGTCTGAGCGAACAAAATGGTGAAGTGGGTCCCGTCAACGATGACTATTTGATACTGCGTCCATACGGCAAGGCATCATGATTTCGTCTTGGTCAGAACCCAGTTTGGCCGCCAAGCTGGTTCAACCTGAGCAAAAGCTACCTTCCGAGGAGTGGTGCTCATGATGTCCAAGGATCTCTACGACAGTGGTGCAATTAAAGTGCAAGATGGCCAAGGCGAAGAGTTTCAACTGACCGTCCATGCCCGCGAAGGTGCGATGTGGGAGCGCTGTGCAAAGGCAACTTTGACGTTTGGCACTGGCACGATGTTTTGTTTCTCGACACTTGGCGAGGAAGACTTGCGCCGGCTTGCAGGTGAACTGGCACACGCAGCCAACTTGATCCGCCACTTTGAAAATGAAAAAGATGCGCCAGCTCAAGTCTCCGGATCTGCGTATCCGTCAGCGGGCAGGCCCAATCTGACGGTTGTGTCGGAGACATGATGTAAGCCGACCTGCCTGGTGCGAGCTTGCGTCCCGATGTTTAGTGTGTGACCGTCATGGTCTGATAAGACCTTTATCCAGTTCTGTGCCGGTCGCTATGTATCTATTCTCAATCATTGTTGGTGCTTCTATGGCGCTCTTCGTCGGTGGACTGCTGGTGCGCAGTGGACGGACCGGTGTTGCCAAGACCTACGTCATCACGGCGGTCGTCCTCCTTATTGCGAGTATCTTGAATCTAAGCGGCTTGATCAGCGTTGAGGTGGCCCATGCTGTGCGTTGGTTGCTGTTTGTGTTTGCACCGGCCGCACTCATTTTGGCGATCTGGGCTGTGAAGCGTGATCGCGACGAGGTGATGGGACGACGGCCTTGTGACCGCGAGGCAGTGGCGAGTGCGGCTATCCTGTATGGAGCTGGCACACAATACGAGGCTGGCGGAGGCGATGCCGGTGGTGGTATGGAAGGCTGACGCTGGCCGACGCGGGGGATGACATGCTGAAGGTTTGGGGACGGGCGAACAGCTCCAATGTTATTAAGGTGATGTGGTGTATTGGCGAGCTCGGCCTGCCCTACGAGCGGGTCGATTGGGGCGGCCGTTTCGGCGGGAACGATGAGCCACACTACAGTTCGATGAACCCGATGAAGCGTGTTCCAACGCCGGAGGAACTCGATGGTTTTACGCTCTGGGAAAGCCAGGCGATCGTTCGCTATCTGAGTGCCAAACACAGTGCCGGTGGATTGTTTCCTGATGATCTGCGGGTTCGGGCCGAGGCCGACAAGTGGATGGACTGGAGTTCGCTTTATCTGGGCTCGTTTAACTTCGCGTTTCGGATGCATTTGTTTGTGCTACCGGAGGCTGAACGCAAGCCTGAGGTTGTGAAGGAGGCTTCCGACAAGGTTGAGCCGCTGTTTGAAAGCTCGACAAGCATCTGGCTGACAAGCTCTATCTATGCGGGGACAAGTTCACTATAGGTGACATCCCGGCGGGTTCACTGGCCCATCGCTGGCTCACCTACGCGCCGGACCGTCCCTCAATGCCGAACCTGGAAGCCTGGTATGATCGGCTCAAACAGCGCGCGCCATTCGTTGAGCATGTCATGAGCCAGCCACCTGGCAATTGATTGGGGTTAGCGGTTACGATCACATCGCCTTCACTTTCTGACCGCCCAAGACGTTGTTGCCTCGATCAGCTGGTCCTGCTCCGGCCTAAGAAGCGAAGCTTGAACGCGCCGCTGTTCTTGCTGTCGCTGGCATCGATTATTGCGCCGGCGATACCTAAGACCGCGTTGGCGACGAAGCTTTCTTCGCGCGGTGAGATTTCGACGGTGTAACGCGCGCCTGGTTTGGCTTTGATGTTGAGTGAGAACTTGCCTGGATAGCTCCACGAGTAGACCGCGACAGTGGCTTTTCGTTCGGCCGGGACATCGATATAGGTTGTGCCACCAGCAGCGATGTCGGTCACTTCCAGCCGTTGACTTCGACGCTCGCGGCTGTCCCGACATAAAGAAAGTCGTTCGTACGTGTGATCTTGAGACGGGCTGATGTTTTGGGAACGACAGAGGTTGCGAGTTCCGCGTTCTGAACTCCTGAAGTGCCGCAGCTCGCGAGTGCGATGCATACACAGGTTAGAGCGATCGCTTTGAATGCCCGCATAGATTGCCCTCTTCTAATCAACGTTGTGCAAGCCCTGGTCAGGTCAAGGAGGATTTATTCCCAGGCTGATGATGGGGCTTATCACTTATTAATCAGCAGGCAAATGGAAAAAGAGAGCTAGCCTGTTACGACATCACCAACCATCTCTCCAATCGCTTGGAAATCAGGCTTGCGCGGCGAGCTTTTGCGCCAGACAAGGCCGACGGTGCGGCTCGGCTCGGGGGCTTCGAAGGGGATCACCTGAACATCGCCGTGACGAGCTTCAACGGCGACGCTGATCTCCGGCAGAAGTGTCAGCCCCATGCCATTGGCGACCATTTGCACAATGGTCGATAAGCTGGACGCGCCGAACGTGTCGAGGTTGTCGACCTTTCGGAGTTGGCAAAAGTCTAACGCTTGATCGCGCAAGCAATGGCCCTCTTCCAACAGTAAGAGCCGGCCGTCTTCGAGCAGCTCAGGGCTACTCGCCTTAGTTGCCGTTGTGTCTGGCTGCCAACCGGGCGGCGATGCTAACAGAAAGCGATCTTCGAATAGTGCCAGTGTCTCGACTTCCTGGTGCTCGATTGGGAGAGCCAGCAGAAGCAGATCTAACTGTCCGTCGATGAGTTCATCGACCAGGGTTTTCGTGAGGGTCTCGCGGATGCGGAGGTCAAGCCCCGGATAACGATCCCGCAGCTTCGGCAACAGGGGCGGCAGGATGTAGGGCGCAATCGAAGGAATGACGCCGAAGCGCAACGAGCCTGTCAGCAACTGGTTGTGATGATGGGCATAGTCACTCAGATCGCGTACCGCATTCAGGATCGAC
The DNA here is from genome assembly GCA_002689605.1 of Filomicrobium sp. Taxonomy (GTDB): domain Bacteria; phylum Pseudomonadota; class Alphaproteobacteria; order Rhizobiales; family Hyphomicrobiaceae; genus Tectiglobus. The sequence continues at coordinate 8,332 of NZGY01000012.1, read as the reverse complement.
TGCGCGCGATCCAGGATCTCCTTGCCGGCATCTGTTAGCTGAACCCCTTGCTGCCGACGCTCGAATAGTTCCAAGTTCAGATCTTTCTCAAGATCACGGATCTGCATCGACAATGCTGGCTGGGTCACATTGCAAAATTCTGCCGCTTTACCAAAATGAGCATGTTGGGCAACGGCAGAGAAATATCGCAGTTGTTTGAGCGAGATCATTGCAGGTCATCCAATCGATTGATCCTGATGGAGCGGTCTCACTTGCCATCAGATTTTCTTATGGGAATATCTATATAATCCGATTGGACCTGATGATAAAGAGTGCTTAGTTAACGGTCAGCGGACGTGGGTCCGCATCGTACGATGGGAGAGAAAAGATGGACGGAACACCACTCAATCACAAGACCGGAGGTTGCCCGGTGATGCACGGCGGCAATACCGGTACGGACAACTCAGTCACCAAGTGGTGGCCGGAATCATTGAACCTCGACATTCTGCACCAGCACGGCGCCCGGACGAATCCGATGGATGCCGACTACGATCATCGTAAAGCGGTGAAGGGGCTGGACTTCGAAGCTGTCAAAGCTGACGTCAAAGCTCTCATGACTGACAGCCAGGATTGGTGGCCGGCCGACTGGGGACACTACGGCGGGTTGATGATCCGCTTGGCATGGCACTCTGCAGGTTCCTACCGTATGGGTGATGGCCGTGGCGGTGCCGGTGCCGGCAACATTCGTTTCGCTCCACTGAACTCCTGGCCTGACAATGCCAGCCTTGATAAGGCCCGCCGTCTGCTCTGGCCGGTCAAGAAGAAGTACGGCAACGCACTGAGCTGGGCTGACTTGATTATTTTGTCCGGTAACATGGCGTATGAATCCATGGGTCTGAAGATGTTCGGTTTCGGCTTTGGCCGTGACGACATCTGGGGTCCGGAGAAAGACATCTATTGGGGTTCTGAAGGCGAATGGCTTGCGCCATCTGAGAACCGTTATGGCGACCTGGAAACGCCAGGTACGTTGGAAAACCCACTCGGCGCTGTCCATATGGGTTTGATCTACGTGAACCCGGAAGGCGTCAACGGTAACCCGGACCCAGCCAAGACAGCATTGCATATCCGCGAGACGTTTGCCCGGATGGCGATGAATGATGAAGAAACTGCTGCACTCACATGTGGTGGTCACACGGTCGGTAAAGCTCACGGTGGTGGCGATCATGCAAACATCGGTCGTGAACCAGAAGCCTGTCCGGTTCATGCACAAGGTTTTGGTTGGTCAAACCCAGGTCACGAAGGCAAGGCAACGAACGCGTTCACGTCAGGTATCGAAGGTGCCTGGTCGAAAGAGCCAACCAAGTTCGACATGGGTTACTTCGACTATCTGTTTGGCTATGAGTGGGAGCTGACGAAGTCTCCTGCCGGTGCCAACCAGTATCAGCCGGTCAACATGCCGGACGATGAGAAGCCAGTTGATCCAACTGATCCATCCGTCCGCAAGATGCCGATGATGACAGATGCCGACATGGCGATGAAGGTTGATCCTGCCTACAACGCAATCTGCCAGGAGTTTATGGCTGATCCGGAGTATTTCAAGGATGCCTTCGGACGGGCATGGTTCAAGCTGACCCACCGCGATATGGGGCCAAAAGCTAATTACTACGGCCCAGACGTACCAGGCGAAGATCTGATCTGGCAGGATCCGATCCCAGCTGGATCAACGAGCTACGATATGGATGCGGTTAAAGCCAAGATCGCTGCAAGTGGTTTGTCAGCTGCAGATATGATCGCGACAGCTTGGGATAGTGCACGTACATTCCGCGGTTCTGACAAGCGCGGTGGTGCGAATGGTGCCCGCATCCGCTTAGCACCTCAGAAGGATTGGGCAGGCAACGAACCAGATCGCCTCGCGAAGGTGCTTGGTGTTCTCGAGCCAATCTCTGCCGAAGCTGGTGCCTCTGTTGCTGACGTCATCGTATTGGCTGGCAATGTCGGCTTGGAGCAGTCAATCAAGGCCGCCGGCTCCAGCGTTGCTGTTCCATTCTCACCAGGTCGAGGTGACGCAACGGAAGCACAAACCGATGCTGACAGCTTCTCGGTTCTAGAGCCGCTGGCAGACGGTTTCCGCAACTGGCAGCTCAAAGAGTATGCAGTATCGCCTGAAGCTATGATGCTCGACCGTGCACAGCTTATGGGTCTGACTGCGGCTGAGATGACTGTCCTCGTTGGCGGTTTGCGCGTTCTTGGTGTCAACCACGGTGGCGCAGCACATGGCGTGTTCACCGACCGCGTTGGACAGCTGACCACTGACTTCTTCGTCAACCTGACGGATATGTCGATGAGCTGGGAACCAAAGGATGATGGCAGCTACGAACTGCGTGATCGTGCATCTGGTGCGGTGAAGTTCACAGCAACAAGTGCTGACCTTGTGTTTGGTTCTAACTCGATCCTCCGTGCCTATGCAGAAGTCTATGCTCAGGACGACAATGCGGAGAAGTTCGTGCGTGACTTCGTTGCTGCGTGGACCAAAGTCATGAACGCAGACCGATTCGATCTCGCATGATCTGAGATCAATCAGGTCTAACTGAATAGACGACTTGGCCCGGCGATCCAGACTTGGATAGCCGGGCCATTTGTTTTGTCATTTGTGTTACTTGGATTTGCTGACTAGAAATGCTGTTCGAATTCGACCATCAATTTTGTGGTTGAAAGGTGCCTGCACAACTTATGTGCAGATGCTTCAAGACAGTTATATGCGGACATCGGAACAGGCAGTTGGTTTCTCGATTTGATGAACTTGAGCGATTGATCGGGCGGGATGTCGGGCGGAATATTTCGCAGCTTGTTCAAGCTGTTCAGGGACAGTTGGAGAGTGCTGCGCGAAGTATCTCTGAGCATCCAAAGCCCAAGATCGCTATTGTCACAGGATTCTTTGTGCCGACGATCACGCCACCGGCGGCAGAGACCGACGGCCCGATCGGCACAGCAATACTCACAGCCGTGTTTGAGCGATCAGGAATACCCGTCGAATTGGTAACGGATGAGAAGTGTCGCTCGATGCTGCAGGTCGCGCGAGATGTCATGCAATGCAGCGCACCGATGGTGACTGTATCCGGTAAAGAAGACGTCGAAACTCTGAAGACGCGATACCTTGCTGGAGCGGCTGAAGTTTCGCATGTCTTGTCGATCGAGCGCCCTGGGCCGGCTGCATCGGGACGCGTCCGCAATTTCAAAGGACGTGATCTTACGGACGTGACGGCACCTTTGCACAAGCTGTTTGAGCCGTTGGCGGGGGATCGTGCCTATGCCACGATTGCCATAGGCGACGGCGGTAATGAAATCGGTATGGGCCGTATCGATCCTGGCGTGGTTGCGGGCAACATCGCAAACGGTGCGGAGATTGCGTGTGTTACGCCTTGCGATCATCTCATTGTGAGTGGTGTTTCAAACTGGGGTGGATTTGCACTAGCTGCAGGCATCGCTTCGTTGGTGCCACGTATGCGCGAATGCGTTTTGGAAGTCATGACGCCAGCGAATTGTAATGCGCTGCTGGAAGCGATCGTTGACCGTGGCCCGGCAGTCGATGCGATTGTCGGCGCCCAGCAGTACACAATTGATGGCTTGCCAGCTGAGGTTCATGATCAGGTACTTGAGGGTATTCTGAACTGGCTTGAGGATACTACCAGCTGACACTCACGACAAGAATTGCGTGACTGGTGATGGTTTTCCCGACAGAGCTCGCGTGTACTCGGTCAGTGTCCAACTGCTCCAGACGACGGCAGCCAAGACAACAATGATGACACCGATACGTGATGGCATGAGGTAGGCGATGCCAATGCCGACTATTGGCAGAGCCTGGATCATGTGCGTTGCGAGAAAGTGCGATACGCGAATGTCTCCTCCAACTCTTGACCATCCAGTCAATGCCATGCGGGTTTCGTCTGTTGGAATTGTCCCGACATATGGCGACATCCGAGCGCCTATATCGACCCGCGTGCCTGGGTGCATGCGATGAAGACCCCAAGTAACCAGCTTTATCTCTTCACGCGCAAAGAGCTCGAGTCCTATAAAATCGCTACACGTCTCTAGTCCCAGTCGTAGTGTGTAATGGTTGGTTAGCCTCTCAAGGCATTGATGAAGATTCCGGGCAATTGCAATAGACTTGGGCGATGTTGAAACCGCGTCAGTAATTTTCCCAAGGCACGCTGGGTTTTATGTGTGATGAAATATGGTGGTCGCGGGAACATCGTCATTTCACCGTTCAATATGCTGCGTGGGAAGGGACGCCAGGGTCCCTGTATAACGACACGTTCCGTGTCCTCAAGCATCAGTGTGTTGTGGACGGTGCCGATGCCTGACTGAATGTCCTGCAGCGTGTGACCGGGGAATGCGCCCCACGGGCAGGATAGTGCATTGAACGCTAGACCGCACCATGTGTTAATTGCGATCGTCCCGTAGTGCAGTTCGGAAATGATCGCTTCGAAATTTTCCTTGCCGATGTCACGCAAAGTTTGCGGATGGATGAGGATGTTGGCACCGAGCGTCCCTGCCAGTTTTTTGTTGGCGTATGCGATGGCCGTCCGGAGATAGCTTTCGACATCAGCAGCATCGAATGTCTTGGTTGCGAGTGCCGGCGCAAAGCACTCATTGTCCATGCCCCAGTCTTGATCACCAAGTTCGCCAATCAAGAGTGGGGGGGCACTCTCAATGCGATTGATAGCGACAACACTGTTGGCGGTTTGCTTAAATGCGTCCATGCGCTGTTGCGAGCCCGGGTAGTAGGCTGGCCGACTGTGGGTCTTTGCAATGGCCTTAATTTCCCGCATCAACTGTTCTGTCTTCTCCCAGTCTTTCGGGAGTAGCAGGGCCTGGCAGGCAATGCAATTATGACCTGAATTATGGAGCTTCTGACTTGCCATATGTTCGGCCTGGAATTTGACATCGGCATCGCTCCAAGGGCCCGGCACGACTATGGTTGGGCTGATGCCACCTAACTCAGATGTTACACGTTTGGTTGTTCTTGGGGTATCGGCCGCACGGTTCTGTCGCGCTTCATTTCCAACGCCCCAGACAATCGCATCATGTGTGGCTGCTGCACCGGTAATGTGTATCTCCTCGACCAGGAGATGGTCACAGAGATATGTGCCTGCATCCGCCGCACCACAGACTATGCGCAAGAATCCACGATCGATGAGTGGCTTCATCGCTGCTTTGAGATAATCCGTCAGGTAGTCATTGATTGGGTTCATCTTGAGGATGACGACCTGATGCTCCGAGATGAGCTTGTGCAGCACGTCAAGAGGCGCAATGGACGCGATGTTGCCTGCGCCTAGCACTAAGGCGATACGACCTTTACGATCTTTTGGGGCAATATCATAGACTGATGCCGCATAGTTGCGAAGATTGCCTTCTGTGACATGGCCTTGCATCCAAACTTCGGCTTTGACGTCTGGTAGTGCCATCTCGTCTTTGAATGTTACGGGGAGTAGGCGTACGGCAAGTTGGCCTGAGCCTAGTGACCGGGTTTTCAGTCGCTTCACAAAAACTTTGTAATCGAGTTGAGAAAGTGTTTCGATGAGTGCGTTGAGGCCGCACATCATTGCGTACGGGCCAGATAACCATTCCTCGCCTTCAAGCGCTGAGTCCTCCGGAATTTGTTTGTGTCGTGCAGCAGTCATCGCCCAGTCTTCAGCCACGGCTGCCAATGCATCTTTCATGTCCTGCAGAATCTTGATGCGTTCTTCGACGGCTAGTTCAGCCCACTCTTGCTTGCTGGCTTCCAGCTCTGACAGTGCAAGATCGAAGTCTTCTGCAGAAAAACTGCTGGTGCTGGAAGTCTCGTGCGATGCCATCTCGTGGTCTTCTCTAGAGTGGTTGTTGCATTTGTAAGTGGTGCGCGAGCTTGAGAAGGTATTGTTCGCCAAAATTGATAACGCGCTATTTTATCAGGCTAGTCATACTTGAGGTCACTGACCCACAGATACAAATGCGTCGCATCAGCGTTAAGATGAATGAGGTTCGCTGGGAGAATAGCTGTTTCGTTGGAATTCACAGCCTGGCAGTCGTTTGTACTTGGTCTTGTGATGTCGAGTTTAGGTCTGAGGGGTTTGTCCAAGGTTATGTCGAAACTGCACGCCCCAGTGTCCGTTCTGACAAGTGAGAATCCAAATTGCCTGATATGAAGATGAGTGCGCGCCGGCTTTGTCGACACGACGGAATTGGACCTTGAATACGACGGAGGATGGCGAACGGGCCAATTCGTCAATTTGATCGAACACAGTGTGAAGCCAATCAGGGTCTGTCTGGATGATGATTTCCCAAGGCGGCGATATGGTCGTGCCAACTTCGTCTGCCTCGGCAATCGTCAGAGCGACGCCATTGTAGTTCTGATAGGTGAATGGGTAGTTCATGGTGCTGCGATAAGCTTCGAGATCGCGATCGTTGATTGTTTCGGCATGGCGTTGGAGTTGAGCTCTGGCATCGCTCATGGATTGTCCTTTCAAAGTCCGATCTAAATAATGCTGTCTCTCCCAATTAATCCCATGTTGATCCTAGTTGACCGCATGTTCAAGGTGGGATGCTATAGAATTTCTTTGGAAGCTTGCGACAATCAAAATGTTCTCTGGTGATATTTCCAAAACGATTGATAACGGCGCGCAAGAAATCGCGTCTGCTTCTGACGATCTATCGAGCCGTACCGAGCACAATGCTGCCAATCTTGAGGAAACGGCGGCCGCAATCCAGGAAATCACGACGACGGTCAATCGATTCGCGACGGGTGCTAAAACTAGATTTCCCTGACAATCTCAACACTGAGATATCTTCTGATGCGGTGGTCTGCTCATTGATCAAGGCTTCTATGAAATTTAGTCGTCGCGTGTGTAGCATGAGCCACCCTCTTGGGCCGAAGGTCAATGAAATGCCGAGTTAGAAAGGCCCATACAACCAACAAGACTTCGTCTGATCAACTTTGCTCGGACGAGCCAGATCCTATGATAAACTCGAACTCGGTCTCGAAACCGTAATTACCTTCAAATTGCTTCAGGCTCTGCAGAACCTCTGACCAAGCGGCAGCTTTCTCATCATCGCTTAATTCGGCGACGACCGCTCGGTAAGCTCCAAACGCTTGCTGGATCATCCCCAGTGCGTCTTCAGCGCGATCGAGGCGCAGTGGGCCCCTGATAATCTTGGTGTCGACACTTGTTAGTCCCCCTTCGGCAAGAAGCTGCTCCAAGACACCATCTCCACCAAGCGCAAAGATGCCAGGAAGACCAGGGCCAGGTGGCTTCTTCCCTGCATGTCTCAGAAGAATAGACATTGGTTGTGCCATAAAAGGGTTGTTAGCAGGTGTCGTGAATACCAAAGCTGCGAACCTACTGCCTGGCTTCAAGATACGCCTGACGGCACTCACAGCTGCAGATGGAGCGGGAAACAGCATCAAGCCCAATCTGCAGATTGCTGCATCATACGGCTCGTCTGCCGTGGACAATTGTTCTGCCGCGCTTTCGACGGTCGTTACATTAGAAAGGCCAGCAGCTTGTGCATTACGGCGCACATTGTCCAGCATAGTCGCAGATATATCACTGGCTATGACCCTCCCGGACGAGCCAACGCGTCGCGCAGCCTGCAAGGTCTGATGTCCTGCACCACTGGCGATGTCCAGAACGCGCGCACCAGCGCCAACGGCTGCCATATCGAGAAGAACATCAGTGGCCGGTTCTAGACCTCGTGAAAGAACTCGTTCCCATTTCGCCCAACCCGCCGCCGCGGCTTCCCATGTGTTGCGTGTTTCAGCAATTCTTACGTCATCACTCATGACCACCTCCTAGCCGCTGCCGTCGTCATCTGAACTCGACAATGTGTATTTGTCGGGTTCTCCGCTGTAAATGGGCAATTGGCGGATCTAAAATTCGATCAGCCATGTGTGCAAAGTGGAAGCTGCCATACCGAAAAGTGCTTTAAGCCGACATTCCCCAAGTGGCGTGCCTTCTGACGTTAAGATCGCCTGACTGCGCCACCTGGTCAAACGTTTTTCCGCCCCGAACGGCGTCTGTCGTCGCGCAAACGCCCGAAGTTGGGTGAATGGGCCCGTAAACCCGCAGCATCCCGGCCCGGCGGCCACGCTTTTTAGCGCATCGGGCAGACTTGTCCTGCCGCTTTCGTTCAGTTTTGGCTTGGACCTCGGTCACGCGCATAGCGGTGGCGGCACAAGATCTTTCAACTTGAAGCTTAGGAATCTAGTCTCCGAACAAAGAGCTATGGGTGAAACTGGTGTTCGGGCGGTTTGAAAGCTGGCGGTGCATCTGGTTGGTTTGATGTCGCCAAACAAACCAGCAACCTTCGAGAACGC
>NZGY01000011.1 GCA_002689605.1 Filomicrobium sp. | reverse complement strand
GTGCCAGAGCCACCACTTGAGGCTGCCATCCTCCTCCTGAGGCGAGCGCGAGCTGCCAGGTTGGTGCCAGAGCCACCACTTGGTGCCATCATCCATCCTCAGGCGCAGCTGGCATATCATCAGAGAAGTTCAGCACTTCTGTGTGCCTGTACACCACAACAACAAACATCAGCACAATCCTGAAAGGTACCCAGGTGAGGGTGCACCTCAACAATACTGATCCCATGCCTTCGCTTTACTTTAGATCACTGGGATCTTTGAGCAAGTAATCTTCAAAGTGGCGATTGGTGAGTGTCAGCCATGAAGGATTGACAGCGGCCTTGGCTTCTCGCAAGTCTTGGATGATGTTTTGCATCTGCATGCTTGGGTTGAGGCGCTGCGCCACCAGGCAGAACACTAGCGACGATCGGTTGACGCCAGCTGCGCAGTGGACAAGCACTGACTTCCCCTGCGCCAAGTGACCCAGGCACCACTCCACCGCCTGTAGCATGACACATTCGCTCTCGTCTGTCATAAGACTGTCCTGGAAGATGAAGTCCTGCTGACGTCGGTATGGCTTGTGTCCCAGGGTGCCACATATCCCACATGTCGCCACATATGTACCTCTCGGAAGCGCCTCTTGAATCTCCTTTTGAGAGAGGTGCTCTGATATATACATTCGGGGCACATAATGCAAGTGTGCCACCTCAGAGAGGTCACAGCTGTAGTTCGGTGCTGATGCCTCTCGCTTTCGCTTAGGGTACCTCAGGGATGATACCTCTGAAGGGTCATCCATCTCTCTCTCTCTCTCTCTCTCTCTCTTTCCTTTGCCTCCTTTGATCTGTGTTGCTGGCCGCAATTGCTGCTGCCAATTCCTGGTCACTCATCTCTCTCTCTCTTTCCTTCGCCTCCTGGAGCTCGCCTGCCTTTTATCTAGGCTTCATGTAGTACAGGAGAGGATGGGAAAGTGCCTTTTTAGTTGGATGTCCCACAAGGGGGTCGCAACATGCCAGGCAGGCTGCAGTGAACAGAGTTTAATAAATAGACCCGCAGCGCTCACATTATCTCTCTCTATCTCTCTCTATCTCTCTCTCTGTCTGTCTATGCTGAGGCGAGCTGCCATCATCCCCGCTGAGGCGAGCTGCCATCATCCCTGCTGAGGTGAGCTGCCATCGTCCTCATGGAGGCGAGCTGCCATCATCCACGCTGATGCGAGCTGCCATCATCGACGCAGCAGCCGCCTCCGATCTGTGCAGCAGCACCAGCAGCAGCAGCAGCAGCAGCAGCAGCAGCAGCAGCAGCAGCAGCCGCCTCCGATCTGTGTGAGCAGCAGCCTGAAGACTTGGTGCCACAGACTTGGTGCCAGCAGCGGCCTCCGATCTGCCTGAGCAGCAGCGCCAAGGCAGGTTGGTGCCACAGCCAGTACTTGGTGCCAGCAGCAGCCTCCGATCTGCCTGAGCAGCAGCGCCCAGCACTTGGTGCCAGCAGCAGCCTCCGATCTGCCTGAGCTCGCCATGTGCCCATCGCTGCAGCTCGCTTGCGCTGCACCATCCTCATCGCTCGCAGTGTCCACAAGACAAGTACACTTTCGAGTAGGTGCCGCCAGTGTGACCACGCCTCGAACTCAGTGACCACACCTCGCTTACTGCTGTGTCGTGCTGTCGACCATGCGCTGTTTCGCCATGGATATTGCTGCTCTGAACTGTGGTTGCTGGTCTTTGTGATCAGCCTGCATCATGTCTCCTGCTTTGCTGTGATTCCAAGGCAGCATCGATGTGATGCCAGCGCTATACGAATCGACACCAAGCCACACGACTCTTGCTTTTTTGCCACATGCAGAGAGTTCCTGGACAACTGCTGGCCAGAAAAGGTCACAATTACGCATCCGCGCCCAGACTGTGTCCTGCAGTGCAAATGCTGGCTGTAACGATGCTGCAGCACTTGTGTCTGCTGCCGTGCCCTTGGTGCACGCTTTTTGCTTCTTGCTTGCAGCTGCACCTGTGTCTGCTGCCGCACGCTTCTTTGTCTCGCCAGTGCCTCGTCGAGCTGCACTTGTGTCTGCTGCCGTGCCCTTGGTGCACGCTTTTTGCTTCTTGCTTGCAGCTGCACTTGTGTCTGCTGCCGCACACTTCTTTGTCTCGCCAGTAGCTGCTTTGGTGGGGGAGGCAGGTTGGTGGTGCTGATACAGGCCTGGGTCGAATGTATCTGCTAACACTCCTACACGGTAGTGTCCAGGTGAAATGATAGCCATATTAGTTCTGAACATGATGCCTAGCTCCATGCTCAGGTGCTGTTCGCTTTTTCGTGCTCCTACAGCACAGAGGGCATCCTTCACTTGCTTGAACGTGCTTTCCGCCAGTTGCTTTACCAGCTCTGCTTTGTTCTCCTGCATCTTCTGCAGGCGATTCGAAGGAGAGGTGCTAAAAACGCTAGGACACTCCACAGTCACGGGTAGCCATCCCCTGAGGATCATGGCGAGCTGCAGACTGTGTACATCGAGATTTTCGGTCACACATGCGAAAGACACTCGGTCGAATTGCGTGTCTGTCAGTTGCAGCTCGTGGGTCGCATCTTCGCGATGATTACCTTCCTTGACGATGCAGCGTGAGAGGCACATTTCCCGGAGTAACTGGGCGGCGTCGTGACCTCCTGATCGTTGTGCACCGCACATATCACAGCAAGGCCACAGCAGTTTGTTCTGCGCAAAGGTGCAGGTTCGGCAGGTCCACAACTTTTCTCCCTGTGGTTCCTCCTGTGGCTTCGTTGGGACTTTGAAGAGGATCCAGTCATCACCAAGAAGTGCCTGCATATCCCTCAGCAGCCCGCCCAGCTTGTTGAGGGCGGCTTCAGAAAGTGCATCTTTCTTTGCAATCGGTTCCTTCTCCGGTGATCCTCCGATTGCTTCCAGCATCTTTGGAAGTTCTGTGAGTAAGCAATGGACTGCAGCACTTGCAAAGTCACACCCAACACACGAAACGGCAGAGTGATCGACACCATCAGATTTTCGAAAAATCTGGGCAGTAATCCACTGCTTCACTTTGGTCGATGATCTACACAGGTGTGACCCTGTGTCGATCAGCTTGTCTGTGAACTCATCCTCTGACCTTTCACCGCCCTGTGTCCAGTGCATGAACGCCATCTCCCTTGCCAGCCGAACAGTGTCGCTTGCTGAACGGACATCGTTAGCATTGTCGCGCTTCAACTCTTTCAGGAGCTCCAATGCTCCAGAGCCACACGATCCATCTGCAGTTGGATTGGCCACAGCTGCTTTGTGCCAGTTTTCACCTGTGAATACAAGCAATGCAATGTCAGTGGTGTCCGGTGATGAATAGGGGGGGGGAGGGGGCTGACCATTGGCATTCGATCCTTCAACACCCGACCAGCGCCGAAGTTTTGTGACCACTCTGTCCAGTGCTGAATCTATGATCTCACCCTCGGCATGTATGAGCTTGGCCCTGAGCTGTTGATCTGTGTTGTTGGCGGCCATTGCTGCTTCCAATTCCTGGTCGCTCATCTCTCTCTCTGTTTCCTTCGCCTCCCGGAGCTCGCCTGCCTTTTATCTAGGCTTCGTGTAGTACGGGAGGGGCGAGGAAAGTGCCTTTTTTAGTTGGACATCCCACAAGGGGGTCGCAACATGCCAGGCAGGCTGCAGTGAACAGAGTTTAATATATAGACCCGCAGCGCTCGCATTATCTCTCTCTATCTATCTCTCTGTCTGTCTGACGGTGCCGCTGTGGCACCAACCTCCCACATGCTGGCACCCTCCTGTGGCACCAACCTCCTGTGGCACCAACCTCCAGGCCACATACGCTGCTGGCATCAAGTGCCTCCTGCCGGCACAGCCACAGCTATGCATCGCTGAGGCTAGCTGCCATCCTCGCTCAGTGCCCGTGCGAGAGCAGGTCAGTGCCACAGCCTCCGATTTGCGACTGCAGGTTGGTGCCACAGCGACAACTATGCATCACACTGTTTGTGAATCACAAACAGGGTACGACCTGGTTGCAGAACCGAACATCGCTCCTCAGTTTCGCTCCGTGCCTGTTCAGTTGACCTCCTCACTCGCCCCCATTCCGCACCGCCTCGTGCCGGCAGCAGGTCGTGACGAACATTATCCCCGCTTTGCATGCTGGTTGTCACATACCTTTGGTTAAAGCTGTGCTCAGCCGCTGCCTGAGGGTTCGGCAGGCAGAATTCATGGGTCACGGCGATTGCACACTCAATGGAATGCTCACAACACTCCTTCATTCGCTCGCAGAACCATGATCGCAAGTCGTGTTTGTCCTGTTCTGAGAACCAGTCGGCGAAGGCGTATAGAACAAGGGCAGACACAGTACCATGAGTTCGTAACACTTGAATCAGCCCTCCGACGTCCTGAAATTTGCTCCATACCACATGGCGACGCACGTCTGCTGGGCATTTGTCCTCCAGCTCTGTCTCCTTCTCCACACCGAAGATGCGGACCTTTCCCCTAACGCTTTCATGCTGCATCATGGATTGGAGCATACCTCCGTATCCCGAGCCTACGTCAACGAACACTGTCTGTCCACGGGGGTGCCCTTTCTGGATGTTATGAACGAGCTCGATGACGCGCTCCGTGAGTCGAAGAGCATCTCCGGAGCAACCGTGCAGTTTGGCCACAGACGAATGCTTCTCACCCTCACCACGACGTCGTTTTGTGACTCCAGCATTGCTGCTCAAGGTGCTAGTTGATGCCGGGTGTGATGTCGCAGTGCAGGTCGACGCAGCATCGCCTGTTGCATTGGGCTGCTGACGAATTTCTTGTAGCATAAGTGTTGACATGCTAGGTGTGGTCCAGCCTGGCGTGCGCAGGTTGCCCTCACAGTGCCGATCGCACAGCTTGTGCACATAGGCAGCATCCTCCATCCACTTCCCCTGCGATTCCATCAGACCCTGCAGTTTCTGCACCAGGTGCTTCAGCTGTGCACGGAGGTCTAAGTCTGTGTGCTGTATGTTGAGTACGCGGTGGCTTCTTCGCTGACATGAGGATGAGATGCACAGTGAACGTTGGAGTGTGTCTCTCAACCAGTTTTCTTGCTCTTCTCCGACTTTGAGGAGGTTCAGGGGAGCTGTTCGGCTCGCGTAGAAGAACTTGTGAGCGCACAGGACATAGCCATCGGTGTCTGTGTCATAGGATGATTCCCTATGTTCCTGATCGTGGAGACCACGCCTCCTCAACCATTTCGAATCCCTGCGTGGAACATAGATCATGTCTGGTCTGCAAGCGTCCTCCTCGCCTGGTCGCCATGAGGCATGGTATTTTTCAACTGGTGTCTTTGCGTCGATCTCAGCACACCACAAAACCATGAAGGGCTGGTTTGTGAAGGGACCTGTCTGGGCTGAGGAAGCAAGAGCAACAAGGATATCACCGGCCTGAGTACAACGAAAGTGTCAGCTTGTGGGTACTACTCTGTTGTGCAGAAATCACCTTGGCATGGTTACGAATATGAGGTTTGCACAAGGCGAGTGTCAACTTAGGACGTCCCGCCTCAACCCTTGGCACAGTAATGCAGGGAGTCAAGTGATCGACAGGCACAACGAACATCCAGAGTCGCTGTGTAGCTGCCTCGAACTCGGTGCCAGGCTTAGTCCGTGCCCCACTGCTGGAGTTGCTGCTTCGCTTCGCCTCTCGACGGCCAGCTACAGCTGTCGATGCTGATCCTGACGAAGCACTGACAGCGACACCTCGGCTCACTTGCGAATTCTGCCCTAGTTCTTCCAGAGTCTTTTGCAGGGATGTGGTTAGAATCTGCTTCAGAGAGTTGCCAGCAGTCCACATGGGGTCTGTGACTGCGAGCAGTTCGCCCTGCAGTTGCTGCGCTATGAGATGCTGTTGCAAAGCACGACAAGACATCAGCGTCTCTGGTCGCCAATGCGTGACGAGCGCTGCGGATCGTGCGTTGGCTATGTGGTCTTTCCGCGAGTTCTCTGTCGACCTGCCATATGCGATGCTCTCCTGCTTTGCAGCAGACTTCAATGCTCTGCTACTGACACTGTCGAATTTGAGGATCATTTTAACAGGGTACGGTGGAGCGACAGGCGCACTGCTCTCAACTGAGCATGAGCATGGGCACTGGCAACGAATCGCGACTTGGGTGTTGCAGTTTGAAACCATGCTGCCCTGCCCTGCATTCTCCACTGGCAGGCAACCAAGCACATAGACAGGAATTGCGAGTGCTTCACCACTGTTCCCCACAATCGCGATCAGGGCCTGAGAGGCTGCAGCACTCTGGCAGAGTACACGAAGTTTGACCTCGCCACGGGTAGCATCAGCGTCGCTATGCGCGAGTGGTACTGTCGGCGCGAGAATCAGCAGTTTCCCATACTTAGATACCTCTGCTGCTGCTGCTGCAGGTCGCGCTTCCAGAAATACTGCCTGCAATCTCTGAGGACGACCATTGCCGATGGGCATGGTCGGAGAGCGGGTGCTCAGACAGAACAGATCGGGATCACTGTGGTCATCAGGCATCGACATCTGCATGTCCTGAACAAAATACACCTCTCCACTGAGTTGCCCAGTGCCTGCGTCGCATATCCTCTCGACGGCAGCCCCTGCGCCACGTGTCTCGTCGAACTGCGCGGCATTGCCAGGATTGGCCTTGAGCCTTTCACTTTCCATGTCGCCAGCTTGGATGGTGCCGCTGTTGATGCCAGCAGGCGTGGGCCAGTAGGCTGCGGCTGGTAGTGCCACGTGGACGAGATGGCCGGGTGTCCCTGCTGATGCGATGGCTGCCTTCCTACGAGCTATTGCTTGGGGAGTAGCCTTTACTCGCCCTTCTTCGAGCCCGTTGACAGCGACGCGATACACAAGGCAATTCGTGCTGCTCCGGAGCAAGCACGCACCTTCCCTGCTGTCCACACCTGCCTGCCAAGAGTCCTGCAGCAATGCAGGGAGCAGCTGGTCCAGTCTCTGCGGCCCAGCCTCGTCTTTGTCATGCATGACGATGAAAGACATGAACTCGGCACGATTGCAGCCCCCGCTGTTATACCTGAGCTGGTCCTTCTCACATGCACCTGCAAGGGCACGGGAGTACCCAACGCTGGGCTCGAAGATGTGGGTGTTGTTACAAAGCCCTTGTACCGAGAGGCGTGGTACCTCACGAGCAGCAATCGCGAGCGCTGTTCCTGTCAGCCCAGGCCGTGCCTCGTTCGGCCTCCTCGCAGGCTCACGACAAACGCACACCATACGTGCAGGGGAAGACGCCTTGAGATCCTCCAGGTCCAGCAGCGTCGCAGCGCCTGCAGCCTTCGCTGCTCCTGCTTCCAGGCAGCGAAGATGTTTAAATACTTCTGCGGGTTCAGCGTCGATGACAGCATGCCGAACTGTCAGTGTGACTCCGGCTGGGGACACGGTCGAAACAGACCATGCCCCATGTGGAAAGAGCAGCACTCGCTTTACAATCGCGTAGGAACCATGATATTTTACATCTTCCTCGGTAGGCGCAGAGTCCTTGTGCCGAACCTTGTCGCTGGAGAGGATCAGTAACCACCGAAACCAGCCTACTGACAAAGCACACAGGCCAGCTGAGTTAGACAGCGATGGCAGTGCCAACTCGCTGACTCTGCCTGTGCGAAAATTCTCCTGGACTGAGTGGTTAGCATTTAGTGTCATATCGCAGTGGGCGTCATCGAAAGCGTGGTGCCTGGCCTCGAGGCGAATCGACATCTGTGTGGCTCCAGGGATTACCCTTTGTACTTCCCTGCTCAGTTGCTGCAGCTCAGGTCGTGCCTTCATCGCCTGCGTACCATCGCCATTGTGCTGCAAGGCACATGAGGTGCTGTAGCCAGCCACAGCATCTGCTCGATTGTCATCGAATGTGACAACGAGTCGGCCCACTTGGTTGCCTCTGGTAGCAAAGCTTTGGCCATGGCGCACTGTAGCAGCGAAAGGGAGGTCTCCGAAACTTTTGCTTGCGAAGAATGTGCGCAGCCACTTGAAAGATTCTGCTGGTGTTGCAGTCCGATGGTGATACACTGTCAGCTGTATCGTGGGCCTGGCACGGTCCCCCGGGACATTGATGGGTGGTCCAGCAGGCGTCAGGTCCATTAGAAAGACCTGATCGACATTGGGGGCGCCTGCGAAGTCAAACAAGGCGCATCGACCATACGAGGCCCTTTCAGCAGCAGCAGCATTAGCAGCATTAGCAGCATTAGCAGCAGCAGCAGCTGCTGTGCGCAGCGCTGGTGCTGCTGTGCGCAATCGCTCCCGAATAGCGCTGGTAGCCCAAAACCTGAAACAGGCAGCAGTTCAGCGAACAGTGGTTGCACATTTTTCACAAGACACGCAGCAACGACCTGCAGCTGTACCCATCATCTCCAGGTTCAGGATGTTCCCACTTCTTCCTGAGCTCATGTGAAGCGCCAGTAGAAGGAGCTGGATGTGCCCACACGCAGTGTGTGAAGTTCGCAACCCCAGGCACTTCAACTGTTAGCTCCATCCAACCACCCAGAACAGCCTCAGTCACCATTTTCATCACTGCATGGGGACCTCTGCCCAGTACCAGAAAGGATGGGCAGCAGATGTCATCGCTATTGAGCTGCGCTACTGCCCACCCAGTCAGGCGAAACTGCCCATCAAGCGCTCGCATGTGACTGCAGTCTCTCTGCGGGCAGTCTCTCCTCCGCGCAGCAGCACCCTCAGCTTCACATCCACAGTGGCAAACATTACGGCAACTGGGCAGCAGGACTGCGATGACGAGTGCGGCACCACCTGCCAGATCGGAGAGCTTGCTCTGGTGGTCCAGGTCGATGGTTAAGCCCTGCACCGGCAGCCCGAACTTCGCTGCAGCCCATGCGAACTCCCGATGTCGCATCTGTGTGACGCTCGTGTTCATCCTAGACGACTTTACTCCTACGACCACAATCTGGCCCACCACCTGACAGGATATGCCAGAGGCAGGTTAGACAATCCAGGCCTGCTGCAAAAGACTAACAAGCAGGCTGCCCACCGCATGCTGCAGTAAATCTAGTGCTTCCAGTTGAATCAGTGCCTCACGCCAGTAGTCCACAGAGTCCCATGCTCTGCTGTCTCCCCAGTCGCTGGCGAGAATGTAGATTGTTTTTCGCTCGCTCGCTGCACAGCAGAAACACTCAAGGGGTAGGTAGCCTGCTGAGTTGAGGCGAGGTTGAGAGTGTCAAGGGTATGTGCGAGTTAGATGTGTGACTTGTCGGCTGTGTTGAGCCACCGGGCGAATCCAAAATCGTTGCAGCAAGTGCCCCCCCAGGGGTCCGATGCCATCGTCAGTGCGGAACTCTGCGATGCTGGTGGTGCCACGAGAGGGTCAACGAGGCCTCTTCGCTCCCACCAGCCACTGCTGCTCTTGGTTCCGTGATCGCTTGCAGAGTGCGACGAACTCATGTAGTGGCCACTCCCCAGTCGTCAATTGACGGTAGGTCTCTTCTGGACAGTTCGTCACTGACGGCCGAAGTTGGCTGCTGTGTGCGATTGGAGACTGTGTCCTTCCACCTGAGGTGGGAAAGGAAGTGGGGACTGCGAGGAGAGCAGCAATGAAGCGAGGTCGAAGGTGGCAGTGAGGAGGAGCAGAGTGGAGTCAGTATGATGCCAGTTGTTTGAATCGCGCAATGTCGGCTGGTGCAGCTGAAGTTGGTGCCACCTCTGGGGTAGTTGGTGCCACAGAGGGCCTACTTGGTGCCATGTGCTGATGCCGCTCCCGCCGAGAGTTTGCAAAGACGATCGTAGACGGCTTTGTCGGCCGAAATGAGCTGGAGGTGGTTGCTGCTTCGCAAATGCTCAATGCATTCTTGGCATTTGCAGACGATCACTTCCTCCAGCTCTGCCTCAGAAATGCCTCGCAGGTCAAGCCTGCATGCACAGAGCAACGTCATCGCAGTGCAAAGGCAACAGGGTGCGGCTCACAGTTTCCACAGCCTTGTCACATACTCCCAGCTGAGGGCCAGTTCTTTTGTAAGTGTGCAATTCATCTCGCGTCGCGCTGCTGTTTTCAAGTGCAAGGATACCTTGAACAAGGCGACACTCTGCGGCATATCTCCTGTCCACTCAATTCTGTTGATTTCCATGTATGTATTTGCTGTCCCATGGGTGTTGAGCATACGCAAAACAGTTTCGTCGCCAATGCTGTTCTTGTTTGCAGTTCGTTGGAGTGTGCTAAGTGCCTCAGCTGATGGCTTACAGTTCACAAGATACCACAGCTGGTCTTGGGTACTGAGAGGCGGATCTGATGAGGGAGCGGACTCGTCGCCAATCCACCGTTGAAGTAGTGTGTGCCAGGTGTCAGCTGTGTCGTCCTCATCATGCTCACCAGCTTCTGCAGTGTAGAAGACAGCGATGCGCTCAATTCCAAGATAGAGGAAGGAATCGTGGCGGCATGTTGTAGGGTACCTCCGCAGCAGTGTTTCATAGCGATCTGGGCTGATCTGAACGCCGAGCCCGGTGAGAAGCTCAGGTTCCCCTCTATCGATTGTCTCGCGCGGTCCTGTGCTCTTGAACTGGAGCGCTCCCTCGGATAGCGCGCGAACTCTGCAGCCCCTACCCATCCCGCCTTGGTCGAAAGCCTCGAGCCAGAAGTTATTTTTCAGCTTTCGTTGCCTTGCAATGCTTGCAATTAGGCTGCAGGTTGCAGTGACAGCACCCGAGAGGTGTGAGAACCGTGTCTCCCTGCCACCAAGGCGGCAATCTGGGGTCGTGATGCCACCACTGTTGAGCCTCTTCTCTTGGTTCCAGTTCTGCAGCCCTTGTACACCATTGATCGTTTTCGCTGTTGCTTGTTGCAGGGCCACCCAGTGATCGTTTGTCATCATGGCCTTCACCTGTTCCACCAGGTTGTGTTCCTTGATTTTCTTCTTCTTATTCTCAACATGCAATCGCAACCGGTGGCCTTGCTGCATCTTTGCATGCTCAGCGAGTTGTAATGCGCATCGTAATTCTTTCCTGTGCTGATCGCGAAGCTCGGCAACCATGGTTCTCGCTTCTTCGTCTTTGGATATTAGATACAACGCATCCATCTGACTCACCATCGACCTGAGTTTCTGGATGCTCGCCTCATGGATGTCCAGCCGACACTGTTCTGAGGAGCGCAATGGAGGCGATGCTGACCTTGACCTGACATCCTGCGATCCACAGGATGCTCTTGTGCCACTACTCTGACATGGAGACAGAGACCGTCCCGTTGCTACAGATGATGCTGGGCTCGAATTACGACCCCCTCCACAGCCTCCTCTACTAGAGCGTGGCGAAGCCTTGGGCGATGGCGGAGCCCTGGGTGGCAGGCTGTTATGGTGTGGAGTTGCTGTCGAGTTCCCCCGATGTGAAGGTGAGTCCACGCGATGCCTGCTGCTGCTGCTGCTGTTTTGTAGCGATCTCCTCGGACTGTCTGCACTCTCCTTCTCCGCCGCTTTAGCACGACAGGACACATAGACGCTTGACGCAGAGGGAGCAGCATGAGGATGCTTACCGAGTAAATCGCTGCCGCTGCCGCCAAGCTCCTTGTTTGTAGCACCTAACAACACAGCCATGCATCAGTCCCCACATCGGTAGTACTCGTTTAAGGGTTGCATGCAGCACTAACCCCTGAGGCCTAACACAGAACGGCACGCTCTGCACACTGCAGCTCCACGACTCATCGCTGCTCTGTGGAGAGGTCCACATACGCCGCGGGGCAGCTGTTGAGCCCCAAGCGCCCGACAGCGTCCATCACACTTTCGCTGTGATGCAGTCGAATTTCATCGCCCTCTTTGAGCGCTACAACGATGACATTCGCAAACAGCCGGCCACCCGCGTAACTGGGCTCGTACGGCTCAAGTTGCACACATCGGGAATCCTCGCGCCAGCAGTCGTTTACTCCACGCTTGGCGCTTGCAAGGGCGCCGTCGTCGCACATCGCTGCTGCTTTCCTCTTGCGAGGCGTTGCGCTTGGCCAGAGCCAGCAACGAGATGGAGTGCATCGCGCAGCAGGCTGCGTGTAGACAGCAGATGCCGCCATTTGCTTCCTCTGCAGGCGTAGGGCTTCCACGCAGACCCGACCATCAGAGGCTTCAGCATGCACATGTTTGACAATCCAGTGCTCGCCTGAGTCTGACAGCATGATTCTCCCCTCCCACGCTGTCGCTGCCAGTTTGGCTCCGAGCTGAGCTCGTTTGTGGAGCTCTGCGTGCAGCTCAGGCCCTGTAGCATCGGGGAAGCACAAATTCTCAGTGCCTTCCATCAGTGTACTCAGCGCTTCTGTGGTGCGTGCGTCGAGCCACATTGGCCCTGTCAGCACCCAGCCGTTCCTCTCGGCGTCATAGCATTCATCCCTCCCAGGTGCGTATTTGCAGGCCTGCACTACCCCCATTGGTAGGATGCTGAACGCACCCAGCCTTTGTTCCGAAGAACAAAGGCTGCAGCATGGCACACGCCAGACTGTGCTGCTCGCACCGCTCGCATCGCAGCTGTCGGCACATTCCTCGAGGTAGACCACAAGGCATCCTGAGATCTCCACGCTTCCCCCATCGGGGCTATTAAAATTTGCACTGACGCACTGGCGCAGGACTCGTGCAGGCCTCGCTTCAATGGGGTTCCAGTTACCATCGCTGTTCCACATGCGCTTCTCTGCTAAGGGGAGATAAGGCAGCAGCCAGCAGTGTGGACAACCGAATTTGCTGGCAGCGATCGCTGCCGCACACGCACGACTCTCCATCTCGCCATCGGCTGCGTCCGACATGTACGTCATCTGCAGCTGCTTTTCGGACGTGTTGACGAAGGCCGCCAAGCCTGATCGTATGCGCTGGGCAGCACCTGGGTCAGCAAGGACTCGACGGGTCTGGTCGCCTATGTAGTTAGAGGCAGCATGGCGACCTTCGCGTGTTGGAGGCAGCACAATCTCGTCGTTTGACCCAAACTTGGCGGTCTTGATGCTCCTCGGAATATTTTGACACCAGCCGCCATCCTGCTGCACAATGAATAGCTGCTGTGTGTGTGCCTCTGAGAAGCATTGCGAGATCTCTGCGGCAGGAAGCTCAGCACAGGCTTCAATTAATGCCAGCTGTCGTGCTCGCGAGTTGAGGTAGATCGTGATGTACTCAGTGAGCATCTCGCTGACGGCAATCATCGAAAGCACTCTTGATCCATCGGCAGTTAGAGATTCGACTGTCCCCTTGCACAGGCGATTCCTCTTCGTTATGTTCTGGACCAACTTGTATGTAGCTGCATCAGGGTCAAAAGTCAGGTACATGCGATAGCTTTCACCAGCACGAAACTTTGTCTGATCTTCGCGTCGCATGGGATTGGCGCGAGATGCACCCACATGGAGCGATCGGTAGCCGCCACGTGTGAGGCCACCAGCCAGCCCATGGTCGAGCGCCCACACCATTGCCAGCGCGATGTTGAAGTCGGCCCTAGGCCGATACTTGTGCTTCTGCTTCTTCCATAGCCGAAGCTTGCAGCAGAGCCACGGTTCCAGTTTTGCCCACACACTGTTGCGATCTTCCAACGACGTCGTCGTGCGGGTCTGAGCAGGCTCAGTGTAAGTAGCAACATTCTGATGCTGGGCGAAAGCCGACACTCCGGTTTGGCACCAGCTCGCTGCGTGCTTCTTCAGAACCTCTCCAGGTTTCTTCAGTCTGGTCTGTAATGTGCCCCAGTTGTTGAATTCCTTCGAGACGTCGACTTCTGCAGAGTACTCCAGCAAAGGTTTCGTCCAGCGACAAAACTTGTCGGCCGAGCGCGGGTTCGTGAACACCAACGACTCGGAGTCGCCGCGAGCAGCAGCTGCACCTGCAGTCTCAAACTTTGTCACCAGAGCTTGCATCACTTGGTTCCACGATCCCATCGTAGATGCCGGCATGCTGTACTCCTTGAGGGCGCCATGCTTGATGCACTGTAGCCCCCATCTGTAGTACTGGAGCAGGGTTTCGCCCCGATATTTTGTGTGCTGGAGAAGCCACCGCCAGTACTTGCCATCACCACCGGCGTCGGGGTCAAGAGCACGGCGTTTGGGGCCGATGATCTCACTGGCGACTTTCTCCAGGGCATGCATCGCTTCGCTGTGCAGTCGGCTCTCGGCTCGCTGGGCGTCCACCTCTCTTCCCTTGGCTGACCGCTCTCTTCTTCTCATGCAAGTCTTTGGGGGGGGAAGGGCATCGCCGCATGCACTCTGGTGGCTGATCTGTGGGCGAGGAGTGCCAAGATGGGCACCACCTTCCTGCTGATCTCTATCACCACCCTGGACCTCTGGGTCCTCTGGGTCCTCTGGGTCCTCTGGGTCCTCTGGGTCCTCTGGGTCCTCTGGGTCCTCTGGG
>NZGY01000010.1 GCA_002689605.1 Filomicrobium sp. | reverse complement strand
TGTATCATTGTGGAAACTTGAACTTTATTGTGCATTGTCGCGTGGAGATTGGCAGCCGGCTTGACAGCAAAATGTCTCGGTTTTTCCGAGTAAAACCAATTGACCACGGGCAGTCTCCTGAGTAAATGTGTCCGATCACGCCCGAAATTCGCATTTCGGGCGCTCTTTCGCGTTGCCAAAACTTTTTTGGGAGGGTGAACGCGAGGCAGATGATTAAAACCTGTTAGATCAGATAGTTAGGAAGAAGTTCGGATGGCAAATACGTCCTCTGCCAAGAAGGCGGCCCGGCAGGCAATCAAGCGCACGGCAATTAACAAGACCCGCCGCACACGTATGCGCTCGGAAGTGCGACGCGTAGAAGAAGCAATTGAAGCCGGCAACAAAGACGAGGCTGTTCAGGCTCTGCGTTCAGCGCAACCAGTCATTGCGCGCTCCGGTCAACTCGGAATCGTCCATGCAAATGCCGCTAGCCGCAAGGTTTCTCGCTTGGCTAAGCGCATCAAAGCGATGGCCTAAGAAAAATATTCTCGCGACAACGACTGGTCATTAATGACTGTTGTAGTTTCGTCACAAAAGTGTCAGCACACCGTTAAGTTGCTGGCTCACATGGATGCTAGAAAGGCTCTGGATTCATAGCGTTAAAATCGGAATCGTCCACAGTAGACCCGATTGTCCAATAGCCTCTGTCAATCCGTTATAAGCTTCTAAACGTCGTTCAGAATTGGCACCCAGATCAGGGTGCCTTTTTTTTGCCCAATTGAGCTTGTGAATCTATTTTTTTGTTTGAAAACAGAGGGTTGAGTATGCCAATCCTTGCGCTATCTCGCTCAACTTGCTCAAGACGCGTGCTGCGTAATAGGCATCGGTGTCCGCCATGCCGCGCCGCTTAGGGCTTGCAATTATCAACACTGACGGAGTACGTTAACCAATAGTTAACAGGCTGAACGCGACGGTCTATGATGCGTAAGAAGGCGGACGACTTAATTGTTCTTTACCGTCGCAAATAATCGGTTCGAGCCTGCGATGTTACCAAGTGTTGGGAGTTGTGAATAAAGGTGCGCCTTGCGCAGGGCGTCTCCGGATCGATAGCATTTGCTTTGCGAAGCGGTGATGTGCGGATCACTGATAACAGCAAGTGGTGTTTAGGAGGGCAAAAGTGGGGAGTTGTAGCGGAATGCTCGTTAGCAGCAGAATAAACAATTACTATGGTCTTCAGCCCGATATTGGGCTGACTAGGCAGCTTTTCATCCATACACTAGGGCAACTGGAAAAAGGCTCGCAGAATTCGGTTTCAATATCACTGGCATCAGCGCCGTCTGTGGGAACAGGCTGAAGCTGAATTGTAGGGCTTAAGCGCCTTACCGGGAGGTTGCACATCTAGAGCAACTAGATGCTGCATCGAGCTGATGCCGTCCTGGCATCAATCATTAGGCAAACTCTAGACCATACGAGACGTGGCGGTGCGGACCTGGCCTCGACTAACGGTTGTCGTTTGCCTTCGACCTTAGAGTGAGCAAGTGCGGGGTACCAAAATGGCAATGTCGAATTACGTTGATGAAGGGATGAACAGGGCCTCTGAGCCAAAAGGCCAATCGTCGGCTCATATCAGGCAGCAAGACGCGCGCAACATCTCAGTCGATAGCCAGCCTCAAGGCGAAACTGACAAGACTGAGTTGAGTGAGAAATGGCAGAAGGTGCGCAAAGTCCTGCGCGCGCGCCTTGGAGAAGAGGTCTTCTCAAGCTGGTTCAACGCAGCCGAAATTGAACTGTTTGACGGTGAAAAGCTAACGCTCTCAGTGCCAGTGAAGTTTCTCAAAAGCTGGATCCAATCGCACTACGTTGAAGATGTTCTCGCATCATCGAGCAAGGAATTTCCAGGCGTCGAAACTGTCGAGGTCACGGTTCGCGAACCGGGAAACGCTGCTAAGCAACGTAACGATGCGGTTGCTGCCGAACAGCCGAATACCGGCGAGCTGACACATGGTCATCAGGGCTCCAACCCAATTAACTCGGTTATGCGTGATGCGCCGATGTTTTCGGGCTCACGTTCGGCAACGCGCGCCGGCGGTTTCGAAGGATCACCACTAGATTCACGTTACACATTCGATGCCTTTGTGATCGGTACGGCGAACCGAATGGCCCATGCGGGAGCAACCCAAGTCGCCGAGACATTGTTCTCAGAAAACAAGGGTTTCAATCCGCTTTACATCCATTCAGCTGTAGGTTTAGGCAAGACACACTTGCTCCAAGCCATTGCGTGGGAAGTCCGTCGCCGGATGCCGCATGCACAGATTTTATACTTAACGGCGGAGCGCTTTCGCTACGAGTTCGTAGACGCACTTCAGAGCAAGGATGCGTTATCATTCAAGGATCGTTTCCGCAGTATAGATTTGTTGTTGATCGACGATCTCGAGTTTCTGCATGGACAGCAGACCGAACAGGAGTTCGACCATATTATCAACGCTCTCCTGGACGGGGGTAAGCAGATTGTTGTGGCGTCCGCCAGAGCACCAAACCAGGTCGATAAGCTCAACGACAGAATGCGTTCACGCCTGCAGCGTGGCTTGGTCACGGAGATTGCTGCCCCGGACTACGAACTGCGGTGCAAGATCCTGGAGCGAAGAGCCCAAGAAAAAAGGCACATTGATCCATCTTTCGAAATCTCGCGTGATGTGCTCGAGCTGTTAGCAGAACGTCTCACCGAGAATGGGCGTGAGCTGGAGGGAGCCGCTATTCGTCTCCACGCGCAGTGGCAGTATATGCGTACGCCTATCACCCAAGAACTCGCCGAGACAGTTATCCGTGATCTCGTCCAAGGTGCTGAGCCTCGTCGCGTTCGTATTGAGGACATCATCAAAATTGTTTCGCGACATTTTGGAGTGTCGAAGCCCGATATTCTGTCTCAGCGCCGTCACCGATCAGTCGTATGGCCACGCCAGATCGGCATGTATCTGGCTAAGCAGCTAACCGCGCGCTCACTGCCCGAGATTGGTCGGCGCTTCGGAAATCGTGATCATACAACTGTATTGCATGCAATTCGGAAGATTGAAGGCGCTCTGGAAGGAAACCAGCGCTTGCGCGACGAGATTGATGACCTGAAGAAGTTGCTCAATACGTAATCACCTACTCATCCGCTGCTCGACTTTATGGATTCGGGTAGCGGAACCTCTCGATAGAGCGTGCCAGTCAACAGTCTAGCATTAGAACCTTTAAGCTTATATGGTTGAAACGTCGTCAGCTAGAGACGCGACTTATTAATTCAGCAGAAAGTAGCGGTATCGTGCGCGAATTGTCTGCTAACCCTTTATGCGCCTTGCCAAATCGATCACTTTCAGATGACATTACGACTCGCCTCTTTAACGATTGAGAGCGGCGCTTGAGTTGCAAGCGTAGCCGGAATGCGTGGACGTCTATACAACATCGCTCGCAATTTGGGACCACATGCGCTAAAAGCGGCGTCCTTGCAGATGCTGAGAAACTTCCAGGAACCACTATGAAGCTTGTGATCGAACGAGGTGAGTTACTGAAGGCATTGGGGCACGTTACGAGCGTGGTTGAGCGGCGCACGACTATTCCCATACTGTCGAACG
Organism: Filomicrobium sp.; assembly: GCA_002689605.1. Classification (GTDB taxonomy): domain Bacteria; phylum Pseudomonadota; class Alphaproteobacteria; order Rhizobiales; family Hyphomicrobiaceae; genus Tectiglobus. The sequence continues at coordinate 9,410 of NZGY01000010.1, read as the reverse complement.
TATTGCTGCGTGCATATGGCGGCGCGCTGCAGTTCAATGCGACAGACCTTGAAAGAGAGGTTTCCGAGCAAACGGAAGCCGAACTTTCCGAAGATGGCGCAGTGACCGTACCGGCACATATGCTCCACGATATTGTTCGAAAGCTACCCGACGGGGCTCAAGTCCAACTCGAAAGAGACGTTGAGCGTGAACGCATTGCACTTACATCGGGGCAGTCACATTTTGCCTTGCAGACCTTGCCAGCTGAAGACTTTCCTGACCTTGCAGCTGGTGAGCTGGAGCATCAATTCTCACTACCGGCACATGAGCTCAAGAAGCTTATAGAGAAGACCCGGTTTGCAATTTCTACAGAGGAAACGCGTTACTACCTGAATGGAATCTATCTTCACACCGCTACTGACGATGACGGGGTGGAGAGCCTGCGTGCGGTTGCAACGGATGGGCATCGGCTTGCACAGATCGATCTTCCGGTTCCATCCGGTGCCAATGGCATGCCCGGCGTAATAGTCCCGCGAAAGACGGTTCATGAACTTCATCGCCTGATTGAAGACGGCGGCAGTGACGTTACCGTGGGGGTCTCGTCAAGCAAGATTAAGTTCGAGATTGGCCAGATTACTCTGACTTCGAAGCTAATTGACGGACAGTTTCCTGACTACGCGCGCGTTATCCCTCGTGGCAACGACAAGGACATGCGAGTCTCTAATGCGGAATTTATTAGTGCTGTTGATCGCGTGTCGACGATAGCAAGCGAGCGAGGGCGTGCTGTAAAGCTCAATTTGCAGCCTGAAAAGTTGGTGCTTTCAGTCAATAACCCGGAGGGTGGCAGTGCAACTGAAGAGTTGCACGTAGACTACACAGCTGAGCCTTTAGAAATCGGCTTCAACGCCCGTTATTTGTTGGACATTGCAAACCAGCTAGAAAGCGACCATGCCGTGTTCAAATTGGCGGACCCTGGCTCGCCAACGATGGTTCGTGATAGCGATGATGAAGCAGCGCTTTACGTTTTGATGCCAATGCGTGTCTAGCCATTGAGATATTGCTCACGTGTTCTACAAACGCGTGCGAAAATGAACATTTTGACGAACCAAGCTTCGACAGAAAGATTCGGGAGTAGCGGTGTCTAGCCTTTGGGTAGAGCGGCTTAGTCTTACCAACTTCCGCAACTACAAAAGCGGTAACGTCACCGCCGGGTCCGGGCCTGTCGTATTGTTGGGTGCTAATGGTTCGGGCAAAACTAATTTGCTCGAAGCTGTTTCCTTGTTGGCGCCCGGGCAAGGGCTCCGACGCGCATCTTACCCCGACCTGTCTTACCACGATAGCCAGGCTGCTTCGAAAGGTGTCTGGGCTGTGTCAGCTCAACTGCATACCAATGACACGATCCTTCAGGTCGGGACAGGACTGCAGCCGTCGACCTCCGGATCGGACAGAGCACGCACTGGTCGATTGGTCAGGATTGATGGCGAAACGCAGCGCGGTTCGGGTGTTCTGGCAGACCTAGTTGAAATGATGTGGTTAACACCAATGTCAGACGGCCTCTTTACGGGCCCAGCATCTGAGCGCCGACGCTTCCTTGACCGCCTCGTACTTTGTTTCGACGCAAGCTTCCGGACACGCGCAGGGCAATACGAACGAGCGATGCGACAGCGTAACAGGCTGTTGGATCAGGGCGTATCTAGTGCTGCTCAGTTTCATGGCCTCGAAACTTTGATGGCCGAGATGGGCGTCGCGATTGCCGCAGCGCGGGTCGAAGTCGTAACTGCGCTGATGTGTGAGATGGAGATCCGCCGCGAGCGGGATGGCGAAAAAGCGATCTTTCCTTGGGCTGATATAAAGCTGGAAGGCACATTGGAAGAAGCCCTGGTCGGTCAACCTGCCATAGATTTGGAAGACAGCTATCTGACTGAGTTGCAACGTACACGGGAGCGGGATCGTGCTGCCGGTCGCACACTTATCGGACCACATCGGTCGGATCTTGTCGTAATGCACGGACCGAAGCAGATGCCGGCCAAATTTTCGTCTACGGGTGAGCAGAAGGCTCTCTTGGTCGGCATGGTTCTAGCGCACGCAGAAATGTCGGCAAAGCGTCGCTTGGGCGTTCCTCCAATACTGTTACTTGATGAAATTGCTGCGCATTTTGACGTCGATCGACGGCGAGGACTGTTTGAAGATCTTGTTCGCATCGGAGGTCAATGCTGGATGACTGGGACAGATCGTAGTGATTTTCTGGCCTTGGAAGATTGCGCAACATTTATTCATATAACGGACGGCCAAACCTCAACGATTTAGAAGCTGTTGAAAGGCCCATGCTATTTTCCTGTGTGGGGCCATAAACTTATGAATTATATAGATAAATTAACTTGCGACGAATCTGTCACATTGCGGCCTAAAGTGCGCACTTGCCAGCAAATCGTGCTAGGGTCGACAGTAACGGAATAGACGCAAGGACGACGTCAAATATGACTGCGCAGCCCGCCACCGACAAATCTGGCTCAAACGCCTATGGCGCTGAAAAAATTAAGGTTTTAAAAGGCCTTGATGCCGTGCGTAAGCGCCCTGGAATGTACATCGGCGACACCGATGACGGTTCAGGCCTGCACCACATGGTCTACGAAGTGGTCGATAATGCAATCGACGAGGCGCTCGCAGGATTTGCTTCCGAGGTGAATGTGGTTCTGAACCCGGATGGTTCGTGCACGGTTTCCGACAATGGTCGTGGTATTCCTGTCGGGATGCATCCGGAAGAAGGAATTTCCGCAGCTGAAGTCGTGATGACTCAGCTGCACGCCGGTGGCAAATTTGGTGAAGGCGAAGACGACAATCCCTACAAAGTTTCTGGTGGCTTGCACGGCGTTGGCGTATCTGTCGTAAACGCGCTGTCACAATGGTTGGAATTGCGCATCTGGCGCGATGGCAATGAACACTTTGTGCGCTTTAAAAATGGGGTTTCAGAAGCGCCCTTGAATGTCGTCGGCGCAGACAATGGCAACAAAGGGACACAGGTTACCTTCCTCCCCAGCCTCGTTACATTCCACAACGTAACTGAATTTAGTTTTGAGACGCTTGAACATCGCCTTCGCGAACTGGCATTTTTGAACTCCGGCGTTCGCGTTGTTCTGACTGACAATCGGCACGCTGATCAACGTCAGGAGATCATGGTCTATGAGGGCGGCTTGTCCGCGTTCGTGAAATATTTGGACCGGGCTAAGGCATCAATCGTTGAAGAGCCTGTCACTATGACGGGTGAGCGCGATGGCTTAACAGTCGAAGCTTCCTTATGGTGGAATGAGTCCTATCATGAGAATGTGCTGTGTTTTACGAACAATATCCCGCAACGCGACGGGGGAACCCATCTGGCGGGGTTCCGCGCTGCCCTCACCCGGATCATCAACAAATACGCCGAAGAGACCGGAGTCTCAAAGAAAGAAAAAGTTTCGATCACAGGCGATGACTCGCGCGAAGGTCTAACGTGTGTTCTATCGGTGAAGGTTCCTGATCCGAAGTTCTCCAGTCAGACTAAGGACAAGCTTGTTTCTTCCGAGGTCAAACCGATCGTGGAAAGTGTCGTATCAGACCAGCTGTCGGTGTGGTTCGAGGAGCATCCCAAAGAAGCCAAGCTCATAATCACAAAGGTTTTTGAGGCGGCCGCAGCACGTGAGGCTGCTCGAAAAGCGCGAGAATTGACGCGGCGCAAAGGTGCACTTGATGTTAATAATTTGCCCGGGAAACTTGCGGAATGCCAGGATCGCAATCCAGCAAACACTGAAATGTTCATTGTGGAGGGGGACTCTGCCGGCGGTTCAGCAAAGCAAGCGCGGAACCGTGAGTTCCAAGCGGTACTGCCAATTCGTGGTAAGATATTGAATGTCGAACGTGCTCGATTCGACAAGATGCTGTCCAGCCAGGAGATTGGAACACTCATAACGGCGCTGGGAACAGGCATTGGCCGCGACGACTTCAATATTGAGAAGCTCCGCTATCATAAAATTATCATTATGACTGATGCGGATGTTGACGGCGCCCACATCCGCACGTTGCTACTAACATTCTTCTATCGCCAGATGCCGGAGTTGGTTGAGAAGGGCCATCTCTATATCGCGCAGCCGCCGCTTTATAAGGTGATTAAAGGTAAGTCTGAATCTTATCTCAAGGACGAGCGGGCTCTCGAAGACTATCTCATCGACTCTGGTTTGACGGATGCCAAGCTGGTGCTTGGGAATGGCGAAGAACGAGCAGGTCCGGATCTCCGCGATATTGTTGAACGAGCACGTATCACCAGCCGTCTGATGGATGACATGCACTCGCGATACACGCGGTTTGTCCTAGAGCAAGCAGCAATTGGTGATGCGTTCAATCCAGAGCTGCTATTATCCGCAGATCGCGCGAACACGGTAGCTGGTGGCGTTGCAGGCCGATTGGATCAGATCTCAGATGAGACAGAGCGAGGCTGGACTGGCCGCTTCGGTAATGATGGATTTGTGTTCGGACGCGAAGTGCGTGGCGTCTCTGAGGCGCATGCGCTTGATAGGGCACTCCTCGGATCTCTCGAGGCGCGGCGTCTTCATGAGCGCCAGGAGCACTTCGCAGAAGTTTATGAGCAGCCGGCCAAGCTGGTTCGCAAAGAGACCGAGGAAGTCATCTACGGTCCACGCGGCCTGATCGAAGCTGTTTATGCAGCTGGCCGAAAGGGGATCTCAATGCAGCGGTACAAGGGCCTCGGTGAGATGAACCCTGAGCAGCTGTGGGAGACGACACTGGACAAGGAAGTTCGGACCCTGTTGCAGGTCAAGGTTGGAGACCTGGCGGAGGCTGATGACATCTTCTCAAAACTTATGGGAGATGTCGTCGAGCCGAGGCGTGAGTTCATTCAGGCAAACGCCCTTGCAGCGAGCGTTGACGTCTAGAGCCCGATCGTTTCAGATGGAAGCGCTTGGCGCATCCATCTGAAACGTGAATCGGTCTCTAAACTTATTGAGTAGAGCAAGATCCACGTTCCGGCCAACAAAGTGAGCAAGTCGAACGGTGATTCCATCCGGAACGATCTTGTTCTAAAAGCTGCCACGGAGTATTCGAGCTTCGGAAAGACTGATCTGATTATCCTTGCGTTGCGCATTTATTCTAAGGCGCGCATAATCCCCGCGCACGGTATTTGTGCTTGAACTTGAGGCTAAGCTGTTGGAAAGCAAGGCGACTGCAAGATCAGCAGGTAGTGGATTTGAACTGACGGGTGGTAGTTAATGGGGTTCTTTTTGTTAACGTTACGCGCCGGCAGTGTGATTTTCTTCTCTCTACTGCTGGGCGCGCTTGCAATGGTTTATGTCGGTATCGAACATCCGACGACACTGGAATCTATGCTAGTTCAGGCTGGTCACTTTAAATCATCTCTGACAGATACCGCCAACACGGGGCTAGATCCCAGCTATAACGTCTGGTTCAAGTTCTTGATTCAGGAACAGCAGTTCGTCTTCATGTTCTTCGTGATTGTAATGCGAATGGTTCTACTCCTGGTATTCGCTGGCATACCAGCACTTTATCGCTGGCTCTGGAGTGTGCCAGGAAAGGCCTGAACCGAAAGCCCTGAGCCGAAAGACCTGTCCTCAAATGAGGCCGGCAGTTACGCGCTTAACTCTGTGCGCCGTAACGATGTAAATCAAGGCCGTAGGCATCAAGCCAATTTTTAGCATCATCCATCGTTGGGCATGTCTCTTTGACTAATGCCCAAAAGCGGGGGCCATGGTTCATTTCTGCTAAATGAGCAACTTCATGGGCCGCCACGTAGTCAAGTATAGCCGGTGGTGCCATGATCAGACGCCAGGAAAAAGATAGATTTCCGTTGCTGGAACAAGAGCCCCAGCGGCTTGTTTGATCTCGCACAGTTAACTTGCCGGGCTTGAGACCAAGGTACTCGGCATGCAACGCAACACGCTTTTCCAGATCCTTCCGTGCTTCCGAGATAAGCCAATCTCGTAGACGACGCGGAGCAAATTCAAAATCTCCAGAGACATAAAGTTCTGGTGAAAGTTCTTCGTGGCTGACGACCTCAACGACCGGTGTTCCGCGCCTCTTTCCGCAAAACACGATCCGGTGCGGAATCCCTCGAAAAGCAACCATGCCATCGTGAGCAAAAGGCTGTGCTGATGGCATACTTGTAAGGCGTTCACGAACCCATTCCAGGTGCGAAGTCAGAAATTCACCAGCCTGCTTGAGGTTGCACTGCATTGGTAATGTTACGATTACGGCGCGCTGCGTGCGACTAACCCTTAACGTCATACGGCGCGCAGCAGGATGGCGTCGAATTTCAACTGGTTTGTTCAGCCCTTGCACCTCAAGTTTGACAGGTGCAGACGGAGCAGAAGCACAGGAACGGCCCATGCTAGTACCTTTCAAAAAAAGGGGTGATGGTGCTTACGCGAACCACGCAAGACTAATGCGCGAACATTGGCGTAATCATGGTACGCAAATTCGATCACTCAACGGCGGTGCAATTACTGAACACCTATCAGTACCGGACTGCAAATTGCCATGGCCAAATGTGTCACCACGGAATAGATCTGTGAGTGCGTGGCCGAACCGCACCATCAATATCCTACCATGAATCGCATAACTGCAGACAGAGAAGTTTTCACCTCTGTACGCACTGCTTGATTATTGCTATCGGAGGCGCGTGGCACTGCGAGAAACATGTATTGTAGTTGCGAACCGACAATACGACATGCCGCGAAACTTATATCATATGTCCAGAAGTATCTCAGAGCACGCAACACGCGTGAAAGCACCGTGATCAATAATTCCGACGCAATTACTACTCCAGGCAACGACGAAGAGTTCGACGCTGGTCGACCTAACCACTTCGTCCGTGACCTTATCCGTGAAGATCTTGCGAATGGACGTGTTGCTCAGGTGACGACCCGCTTCCCTCCTGAGCCAAACGGCTACTTGCACATCGGGCATGCCAAATCGATTTGCTTGAACTTTGGTATGGCCGAGGAGTTTAGTGGACGATGTAACTTTCGCCTCGATGACACCAATCCAGTCAAAGAAGATCAGGAGTACATCGACGCGATCAAAGCTGATTTGAAGTGGTTGAATGTCGGTTGGTCGGGTGACACACTTTATGCGTCGGACTATTTCGAACAGTTGTACGACTGGGCCGTCCATCTAATTGAACAAGGCAAAGCCTATGTAGACGATCTCAGCGCTGACGAGATTCGCGAATACCGCGGCACGCTCAAAGAGCCGGGTCGCAACAGCCCTCATCGTGACCGCAGCGTTGAAGAGAACTTGGATCTGTTTAGCAGAATGCATGCTGGTGAGTTCGACGACGGTGCCCGCGTCCTGCGGGCGAAAATAGATATGGCGTCGGGAAACATCAACCTGCGTGATCCGGTGCTTTATCGCGTGTTGCGCGCACCGCATCCCCGTACCGGTGACGCCTGGTGCATCTACCCGACATACGACTATGCTCACGGTCAGTCGGATGCCATAGAGGGCGTAACACATTCGCTCTGCACACTTGAGTTCTCAGATCATCGCCCACTCTACGACTGGTTGATCGAGAACCTGCCGACACCAAGCAAACCGCAACAGACCGAGTTCGCGCGTCTCAATCTCACGCATACAGTGCTATCCAAGCGCAAGCTCAACCAGTTGGTTAGCGAAGGTCATGTCAAAGGTTGGGATGACCCGCGAATGCCGACCATTAGCGGGTTGCGGCGGCGCGGTATGCCTGCGGAAGCGATCAAGGACTTTGCCAATCGTGTTGGCGTCGCGCGCGCCGATAGCACTGTGGAGTACAGTTTTCTGGAGTCCTGCGTCAGAGATTATCTGAATAAAAATGCAGACCGGCGAATGGCTGTCTTGGACCCAGTCAAGCTCATCATCGAGAACTACCCTGAAGGGCAAACAGAAGAAGTCGAGGCCATCAACAATCCAGAGTTGCCTGAGACTGGTCGACGGCCAGTCCCCTTTTCACGCGAGATATATATTGAGCGTGATGACTTCATGGAAGATCCGCCCAAGAAGTTCTTCCGCATGGCACCTGGACGGGAAGTGCGTTTGCGCTACGCCTACTACGTGACGTGCACAGCCGTTGAGAAAGACGATAGCGGCAACATAACAGAAATCCGATGCACATATGATCCGGAGTCCCGCGGTGGCAATACGGCTGATGGGCGCAAAGTCAAAGGCACAATCCACTGGGTGTCAGCTGTCCATGCCGTAGAGGCGGAGGTGCGCCGATTTGAGCATCTCTTCTCACCTGAGTTTCCAGGTGCGGCTGATGACATGCTGGCGGAGCTCAATCCAAACTCAATGCGTGTATTGGAAGGCGTGATGGTGGAGCCTTCAATGGGGCAGGCAGAAATGGGAACGGCAGTTCAGTTCGAACGACAAGGGTACTTCTGCGCCGATCCTGATACAACACCGAACCGACCCGTATTCAACGAAGTTGTAGCCTTGAAGGATAGCTGGAAGAAGATACAGAAAAAGAGCTAAAACTCAGATCTAGTAGAGTCGCAATTGGTGCATGACCCGGCAACGGGACGCGCGTTTTTGCGTGACCTAATTCTGAGTTGCCGTCGCTGTTGATCTAGCGCGTTTTACTTGTTTGAACACAGCTCGGCATAGAGCATCTTTTCTGAGTTCAAGGAACTTGTTCGCACCGTGTGAGGTCGAGTGATAAGGATCCCTTACTTTCCCGGCCTTACTGGTCTTGAAATAAGTCTTGTTACCCTGAAACGTCTTCACCGTGAGCGGTGTATGACCCAGTACAAACTCACATTCAGACCCATAACTTTCGAACGCTTTGCGGATGCCAAGTTGAGATCTCTTGCGTAAGTCGTTTGACTTCTTTGAATAAGATGGAACGGTGGTCATGAAAACACACTGCGTACCAGAGGGTAGCTGTTCCATGAGCTTTTTAACATCACGTCCGGTGCGGCGTGGAGCATTGGCCCAGCGATGGACAGCGTTGCCTGTAAAAAACATAAGGAACAGCTTCGGCCGCTGCTGGTTATCGAACATTGCTTCAATTGCAGATTTTCCTGGGCGGCAAATCTTGAAGTCCCTTGGTTTGCCGAGCTGCACATAGGTTCCATTGGTTCGCCCTGGCCAACCGTATAGCCTCGCGTTTACCATCCATTTCGGATCGGGCTCACAAACCATCTTCTTACGGATCGACTTGTGGGCAACCCAGGAATGTATGGAGGTCGACCGAACACCCATCACACCGACGTTCATCTCGTCAATTTCTGCAGCGAGACCATTCTCGGCTTCAAAGTTGCCGCAACTCATTGCAAAGTCGGTAGAGAACTTATGGAAAGCAGGGGAGCTATGGGTGAAACTGGTGTTCGGGCGGTTTGAAAGCTGGCGGTGCATCTGGTTGGTTTGATGTCGCCAAACAAACCAGCAACCTT
>NZGY01000009.1 GCA_002689605.1 Filomicrobium sp. | reverse complement strand
TCCGAGTAGGCATCATGGCTGGAATGCTCACGTCGTGTAAGGCGGGTCAGACCGGACGCTTACTGTAGTCGTTGGGTCTGAGCGTTCGCTCAGTTTTGGTTGTTTCTTCTCACGACCAGGGTTTTGTTGGCCGCCGATGAACACACCATGCCCCGTCCCAGACGTTGCCGCTGTGAACTGGACCACAAGCCAAAAATTTTTGTGAAAATTCTGTTCAGGGGTTAGAAAGAACTAACCAACCTGGATTGGTAAGGGCGTTGCCTGATGATGTATCAAGCGCCATTCTTCATCCTCACAGACGAAGATGTTTGATGCGAAGATCGCGGCTTCGCCGACGTTCTCGGTGCAAAAAACAGTTGCCTTTCGCTTACCACTAAGCAGCACGTACACATCACTTGCATAGATGTCTGGTGGCACAGAATGGACCATAACCTGCCGCCATGATGCCATGACATCAGCACGACCGACGATACCAGACCAACCTGGATGGTAGACACTGACCGTTTCGTGGCGTGCCCAAATCTGATCCATCCATTCAATATCGCCATTGCGGAAAGCTTCATAGAAGCAGCGATTTGCGTCCAGGACATCAGTTCTGAGATCGGCATTCATAATGTTTGCCTCCTACACAGTCCGGTTGACACAACACTGACATCTCGATGCATGGGATGCAACCAGGTAGACGCGCCGAGAGCTCGCAACGAATGCACGAGCGTTCGTGCCGTCGTCTTATCCAATCGTGCCATCGACATGGATGCTTGGCTTGCGGTCTGCCCCCGGGATCGCCTTCTCAAGTTGAGCAGCCAACTGCAAAACTGTATGATCGAGCGCAGGCGCGGCAGCTAACTGGATACCGATGGGCAAGCCCGTTGAATGCATCGCCAATGGCAGAGAGACGGCAGGTGTTCCCATAATGTTATGAGGGATTGTGAATTGCACAGGCTCCCGATAGATACGCTCAGCGACCGTCTCAGCAGCGACGCCCTCGAGCGATAACCCGAACTTGCCCCAGGGCTCCGCAACCCGTGCCGTCGTCGGTGACAACCAGATATCAAAGTCCGTCCAGAACTGCGATAACTTCCTGCGCGCGACATTCAAATCACTCCAGGTCTTGAGAAACTGCTTGGCTGTAATGGTCTTTGAGTATTCGTAGAGCGAGAGGATTGTCGGTTCCAGTGTATCCGGTCCGATTTCGCGACGGGCGCGTTGCGCAAAACCTTCTAAACGATCATCGAACCCGAAGAAGAACATGTCAGTTGTCGCGCCAAGAACTTCAGGCCCACCCATATCGGCATGGCCAATCTCAACCTTGTGTCCCATATCGGCCAGCACGCGTCCTACATGATGGACGGCTGCTGCGACTTCCGGATCAACAGTTACCCCAGTCAACTCATCAAGCACAATCCCGACGCGCAATGGTTCAGGTGCCCTGTCGAGCAAAGTTGCATAGTCCTGATCTGGCTTCGGAATGACGAACGGATCACCAGGCATCGGTTGCGATACGCAGTCTAAGGCAAGGGCGACGTCGCGCACGGATTTGGCCTGTACGAGATTTGACGAATATCCGAACCCTGCCTCATCGACCACCGGACCCAGCGAGATACGCCCTCGCGAAGCCTTGAGCCCCACACCACCACACCAGCTAGCTGGAATTCTGATTGAGCCACCGATGTCAGAGCCATGCGCCATGGGAACTATGCCAGCTGTGACGGCTGCCTGTGCACCGCCGGATGACCCACCTGCCGAATAACCCTCCTTCCAGGGATTGGAGCAGTTGCCGTACATGGCAGTTTCAGTCGTCGCCGCCATTGAATATTCAGGTGCATGCGAACGACCCAGAATGTTCAATCCCGACGCCTTGAAATTGTCGGCCAGATAGGTGCTGTGCTCAACGACCATATCCTTGCAAAGGCGCGAGCCAAACTCGATGCGTCGCCCTTGCTCATGACCGAACATGTCTTTGATAAGAAAAGGCACACCACGGAACGGACCCGTTCCGAGTTCGGCTTCGTTCAAACCGTCTATGCGATCGTCATAGATCTCGATGACTGAGTTGAGCTTTGGATCGATGGTCTCGATTGCGCGCAGAGCAGTCTGCGCGAGTTCGCTCGGAGTAACTTCCCTTTTCTTGACGAGCTCGGCAAGACCTTTGGCGTCATAGCTGGAGTATTCGGCAAGATCCATCGATACATCCCCGTCTCTGCAGCCTGACCTCGCCAAGCATTCAATGTTTGCGCGGTATCAAACGCTAACGCTGCGTGAGTTGCAAGTCAGCGCCGTAAAGCCGATGTGTCATCAGGGGAAATACGCGATCATCCGCCCAGCCGTGACGACACTGAGCCAGATGATAATCGACAGCAACGAAGTGACCTTTGCCATCGCAGGAGTGCCGACATAGAGGTTCCAGCTTTCAACGTTGGGATAGACCCGCCAGTGGAACCAGAGCATGTTGATCCCGGCGCAGCCGATCAACCACATCTTGACCTGAAAAGATGTGTTCATGCCGAACGTTGTGGCGTCCGACATCAATAGCAATACACCGCTTGTCGCGTTGAGCAGAAAACCGACCCAGACCCAGGGTAAAACGTGGCTAGCCAACTGGCGCACCGACATCTTCTTGTGAACACCGAGAATGCGAAGGTCAAACGCGAAGATGCCGCCGAAGAGTAGAGATAGGCCGATAACGTGTATTGTCTCCAGAATTGGATAGGCCCACGGCCAAGACCTGACAAAGTGCGCCGGAGGAAGGTCATGGAGTAGTTTCAGGAAGTCAGCGTAATCCATTCTTTTATCGCGGTCGTGAGCGGATATTGATCCATCCGCTGCTGGCAAACTTTATTGTGCTCAGGCCGACTTCGGCGCCGCCGCTACGCGCACGCCATCCAGTCAGCATCACTTTGCGACCAACCTTGAGCTTTGCCTGGCTCAAGCCGCGCGCACGCGTCATCTGAATACTCTCAGTCTCTATCCGCCACTCGCTTTCTCCGCCACCGCGGTTTGGCACCGAGACATTGAAGAAGATGTGAGGATTGAAATAACTGACCGACGTAATTGTTCCGCGAAGACGGATTTTCTTCTCCGGATCATACTTGGTGACGTAACTATGATGCGCTTGTGCTGCGATGCCAAAGGCAACCAGAATGCCAATAGCTAACGTTAAAAAGCGCGTGGGAGACTTAGACATGGACGCTGTACCAGACTGTTTTCGACGTTATGAGAAATAGACTGTGGCCGAGCCAATGTTGACCATCCTTATAGCCGGATGATCAATCTTTGAGAGGTTAGTGTCGTGAAAGTCACTTTCCCGGTCTCGGACGGTATCTCGGCAGTGTCCAGCCCCAAATCAGGGCAGCACTACGTATTACGACTCCGACAGCAAACGCGCTCACGATGGCAATTTCTCGTGCAACTCCGTAATGAATGGATCCAACGAACGTGGCGGCCGCTAAGACTGCTGCTGTAACGTAAACCTCGCGACTGAGTATGATGGGTGTTTCGCCCCCCTAGTATATCTCGAATGATCCCCCCGAATGTTGCCGTGATTGTCCCCATAGCGACAGCCACGACAGGCGCAACATCTGCAGCCAGGGCGCGTTCGGCCCCAGTGACGGCGAAAATGGCCAGCCCTATGCCGTCGAGCCAGAGCAGGAGACGTAGTCGCGATGCCGGAATGTGCGCTGTGAAAAAGAGGAAACACGCAACGCATAGACACACGATCAGGTATGTTGGATTAGCGACCCAGAACACCGGTGTCAGACCCAGCAACAGATCGCGCAAAGTACCACCACCGACGCCTGTAACTGTGGCGAGTAGAGCAAACCCAACAACGTCCATCTCTTTGCGTGATGCAACGAGAGCGCCGGTTGTGGCAAACACGATGATGCCCATCCAGTCCAAGACGACGGTCATTTCGTCGATTGAGACAGTTGTTCCGTACAGAGTGATCATGATTGCAGTAGCAGCATCGTCATCGTTGTTAGTAAGCGGCTCGGTAGATCGCTAGCGCATCCGCTTCAGTCAAGTCTCGGGGATTGTTGACGAGCAACCGCGTTTGCTTCATCGCGTCATTTGCCATCATCGCAAGATCGTTCTCCCCGATCCCGACTTCCCGCAGCCCGGATTGCAGACCCACCCGGATATTGAGTGCTGCTAGCTCTTCAGCAAAACGAGCTGCTGTGTCTTGCACCGCATTCCCGTCGGCCAGATGGGGGAACACATGTGGTGCCAACTCCGCATAAACAGGTGCAGCCGCCGGCGCATTGAAGCGCAAGACATGCGGCAGAACCAACGCGTTGGAGAGACCATGTGGGACGTGGAATCGTCCGCCGATTGGATAGGCCAGCGCGTGTACCGCTGCGACGGGTGAGTTCGCAAAAGCCTGTCCAGCAAGCATAGATCCAAGCAGCATGGCTGACCGTGCATCGATATCACTACCGTTCTCGACGGCCTTCTCGATGTTAGCGCCGATCAACCTCAAAGCTTCGACCGCCAGTGCGCGTGAGACCGGATTGTTGTTTGCGGACTTCGAGGCATAGGCCTCGATTGCATGGACCATGGCGTCAACACCGGTTGCCGCAGTTACATGAGCAGGCAGTCCCAGGGTCAACTCAGGGTCCAATAGCGCCATATCCGGAAGGATGACCGGTGAGACCACGCCACGCTTTTCGTCGTCCTCGACAGTGATGATCGAAATCGGAGTGACCTCGGAACCTGTACCTGCTGTTGTCGGCACGAGAGCAAGTGGCAGGCGCGGGCCCTTTGCATTGCCGATGCCCCAGGCGTCGTCTAAATCTTCGCCACTTCCTGCGACCAGGGCTGCCAGCTTGGCCACGTCCATCGATGAACCGCCGCCGATGGCCAGAACGCCAGTTGCCCCGCACTCGCGGCAGAAGGCGGCTGACTTCATGATTTGCTCACGAGGTGGGTCGGCGACAACGTCATCAAAAACGCTGACTGTTACACCTGCCTTCGTCAGATGGTCGATCGCGGGCGCGACAATCCCTGCCGCGACCAGTCCTTTATCCGTAATGACAACGACTTCATTGCCGAGAAAGGCTGTATGCTCTGCTATGTTGGCCGCGCTGCCAGCAGCAAAAACGATTTTAGGCGTCGTATTGAAACTGAACGGTGCGATCGACATCACAGCATGCCTCATGATTGGAGTGGGTGGAACTACCCCTTCCTATCGCCCTGCCGTTGTGGGGGCAAGTACCGCCCCCGTACTGCATGTCGACTCGGACCATGCAAATCATCCGTTTGTAGTGATTATTCGGCAGGAATTGGCGCGGCTGATAGGCTCCACCCGAGAACCAGTTATGCCTCGTTCCGCCCCCTGACAACATCGAAGTATTCCATCACTTCGTCACGCTGCTTGACATCGGCATAGCGGCGATTGACGTCGCGAAGGTTTGCTTCGTGACTGTCGGCTTGCGGGTCTCCACAACAATCGTCGACAACAATCGTGTTGTAGCCGTAACTGAATGCATCGATTGTCGTCGCGCGAATGCAGCCAGATGTGACACAGCCGGTGATGATCGTTGTATCGACCTTATGCTTTGTCAGAAATGGGATAATTGGTGTCTGAAAGAACATCGAGGGCGCACACTTGAGGAAGGTGAAATCGTAGTCCTTGTCGAGTAACAACGGGTCGACATCCAGCGCCTCACTGCCAATGAAAAATTCATCATGCAGGGCATCAACTTTCCAATGCTGGATGTCTTTGCTGGACTGCCACCCCACCGTGCAGCTCGCCACGGGAATGTTCGAGCGCCGCGCCGCTTCTAACAGATCTACAGTCCGGTCGCGCGCCGCGTGGATGCGATCACTTTTACCCATCGTGAAATCCGGATCAGTGAAGCCCCGCTGAAAGTCCACAACAAGAACCGCCGGTCGTTCGCCATACCCGACTTCACGGGCGCCGTAGGTCGCGGATTGAAATGCATCTTGCATGATTGAGGCCTCTCGGGTTCACTAACAACAAAGATAATTGGCGCGCCTACGAATTCATTGCACGCGCCTAAGGGAGATATCGATGATGACTGAAACGACTTCTGGAGCCAATGTCAAACCACTGGAAGGCGTCCGTGTCATCGATGTGGCCACCTTTCTTGCCGGTCCATTCTGCTCAACACAGCTTGCTGAGTTTGGTGCTGATGTTGTCAAGATCGAACTTCCAGGTGATGGTGATCCACTTCGCCGGTTTGGCACGATCACGCAATGTGGGGACTCGCTTCCGTGGCTGTCGGAGTCACGCAACAAGAAATCCCTGACGCTGGATCTGCGCAAACCGGAAGGTGCCGAGATCCTGAAACAGCTCTGTCGTGAAGCAGATATTCTGGTTGAGAACTTTCAACCCGGCACACTCGAAAAATGGAATCTTGGCTGGGATGTCATGCATGAGAACAATCCGCAGCTCGTGATGGTTCGGATCTCCGGCTTTGGTCAGACGGGTCCTTATGGTCCACGGCCAGGGTTTGGCCGCATCGGCAATGCCTTTGGTGGGCTATCCTATCTGGCGGGCTACCCTGACCGACCTCCGGTGACGCCCGGCTCAGCCACAATTCCGGATTACATGGCTGGTATTTACGGGGCATTGGGTGCCTTGATGGCGCTTAAGGCACGTGAGAGAACCGGTAAGGGCCAGTACATCGATATCGGTCTCTATGAACCGATCTTCCGCATCCTTGATGAGCTTGCACCGTCCTACCACTACAAGAACTATGTCCGTGAGCGGATGGGGCCAGGTACAGTTAACGTTGTGCCGCATAGCCACTACCCGACGAAGGACGGGCGATGGATGGCAATCGCCTGCACATCCGACAAGATTTTTGCCCGCTTGGCAGAAGCGATGCAGCAACCTGAACTCGCTGATGACGACAAATGGGGCCGTATCGCAAAACGTGATGCCGAACGTGATGACGTTGACGCCGCCGTCGGAGCCTGGACGTCACAATTCAACAGAGCGGAACTCATCGGCATCTGCGACGAATATCAAGTCCCATGCGGACCGGTTTCCTCAATCGCTGAGATTTTCGAGGATGAGCATTACAAGGCGCGCGATAATATTGCCTACATCAAGGATGACAGGATTGGCGAACTCGCCGTAGCAAATGTCTGTCCACGTATGAGCGATACACCTGGTGGCATCGACTGGCTTGGCCCGGAGGTCGGTGCTCATACAGATGAAATTCTATCCGACCGTCTGGGATTAACGGCCGATGCGATTGCGGCATTGCGCGAAAAAGGAATTGTCTGATCAATGTCTGAGAATGGGAAGGCACCGAAGCTTCGCAGAACAATGATGCTGACGCCGGGCAATCGTCCGGAGCGCCTCGCCAAGGCAACGCAGTTGGATATTGATGCTGCTGTCTTTGACCTTGAGGATGGTGTCGGCCCGGAACAAAAGGCAGAGGCGCGTGAGGTCGTCAACCAACAACTCGCCACGCTGGACTTTGGTCACCGCGAGCGGTTGGTGCGGATCAACGCTGTCGGGACGGATGACTATCAGCTTGATATGAAGGAAATCTCGTTCGCTAATATTGACTCTGTGTTCGTTCCAAAAGTCGAAAAGCCTGATCAACTTGCCATGTTGGACGATGCGCTGACAGGTATCGAGATGACGCTCGGACAGGATCGAAAGCTCGATGTCGTTGCCACGATCGAAACCCCACGGGGAATGCTCAACGCGCTGGCAATAGCTGACGCAAGTGAACGCACAAGTGCTCTCTTCTTTGGTTCCGGCGATTACTCGGCGGCAACCGGTGCTGCCGTGACAGATGCGGCCCTGGCCTTTCCGCGCTCAACGCTTGTAGCAGCCGCTTCGGCGTCTGGACTGCAGGCAATTGATGCCGCCTACTTTGTAGCTGTCAAGGATGCGGAAGCGACCAAGCGCGATGCCTTGCTCGCCAAAGACCTTGGCTTTGTCGGCAAAGTGATCTTCCACCCTAACCAGATTAGTGTTTGCAACGAGATCTTCTCACCCAGCGCCACTGAGATTGAGAGAGCGCAGAAGATTGTTCGGGCTCACGCGGAGGCAGCCGCTGAAGGTAAAGGCGTTGCCTACGTCGATGGAGAGTTCCTGGCCATCGATATCGTGTTGATGGCCCAGCGTGTCCTAGCAAAAGCAGAGATGATCAAAGGCACGTGAGCCTCTCATGTTTCAGGCCGTCCAAAGGGGCAAGGACGGATGTAAAGGCGGTTTGGACATAGTCATAGTTAAAGAGTTCGCGCGATGGTGACAGGTTCGGTAGAGGTCATTCAAGCTGACATCACGCAGATTGCAGCTGACGCAATCGTCAACGCGGCCAACGAGGATTTGGCGAAGGGTGGCGGAGTTTGCGGCGCTATTTTTAAGGCCGCCGGAGCTGCTCAGCTGACGAAAGCCTGTCGCGACATCGGCCGATGTCCGACGGGAAGCGCTGTCATCACCCCTGCGTTTGGCATTACGACAGCTGATCATATCATTCATGCCGTCGGACCAGTCTATGCGCGCTATGCTCCAGAAAGTGCTCGCAAGCTTCTGCGCTCGGCCTATCAAGCCGCAATTGATGTCGCGCTGGAGAATGGCTGCGAAAGCATCGCATTCCCGGCCATCAGCACGGGGATCTATGGTTATCCACTTGAGGCCGCCTGTACCGTGGCCACAGAGGTTTGTCAGGCTGCTGCTGGCGATAAAACAATCCAGATCAAATTGGTTGCATTCGACGTTGAAACAGCTGAATGCTTAAGCGCGAAGCTAGGCTAAGTATCTGACTGGATTTCCTAAACTACATGACTTCGATTGATAGACGAGATCTATTGCGCGGCGCCACCGGCGGCCTTGCAACTGCTGCCAGTGTCAGTGTGCCGACACTTCTGACAATGACCGCAGCGTCATCAGCATCCAGCAGGAAGCTGTCCCTGCCCAAGTGGGGCTATGGTCGCAATAGCTCAGCGAAAGATACAGTTCTTATGTTTCGCGGTAATGGTGCGCATACCTTCTATGGCACCGGTCCAGTGCCGGCGGCGCAACCCAAGGTCCAATGGCGCTACCGCACCGCCATCATCCGCAACACGTTTCGCGGGACACCCATGACCTGGGCTGGGACTGGTTGGACCGGGGCTGCTGTCAAACTCGGTGACTATGTCTTCGTTGGATCCGTAGGCGGTTACGTCTATGCCTTCGAAGCGATGACCGGCCAGTTACGTTGGCGCCTGAAGGGTGGCGGAATGTTCAAGGGCTCACTCTGCGCCTACGAAAACCGTCTCTACATTGGCAATACTGACAACCTGCTGCGCAGCATCGATGCCGAGACTGGCAGAACAATCTGGAAGATCAACACCGGACGTGACCTCGACAGTTCTCCCTGTGTTGTAGACGACAAGCTCTATATCGCAGGCGAAAACGGTTATCTTCGATGCCTCAACCCACGTACCGGCAAACAGATCTGGAAGAAGTTTGTCGATGGCATCGGCCCCGGAACAGTGCTCGGATCAAATGGATCTGAGACGTCGCCTGCTGTTGCCAACAACGAAGCCTATGTCGCGACGTATGACGGCATTCTCTATTCATTTAATGCCACAACCGGTGCATTGCGCTGGAAGGCAAAGACCCACGACGACACAGATGCGTCTGCTGTCATCTACGATGATTTCGTCTATGCTTGCGCAGAAGAAAAAGCACCTTACCTCTATCGCTTCGCGCGAGAGGACGGTCGACAGGTCTGGCGCTATGACGGCAATTGGCGCGGGTACTATTCCACTCCGGCGATTGCCAACGATCGGGTCTGGGTCGGAGCTGAAGATCAGAATCTACACTGCGTCGATGCAAGATCGGGCAAAGGCATCTGGACGTTCAAGACAGGCGGCGGAGTTTGGTCATCGCCGTGCGTGATCGACGACAAAGTCGTGTTTGGATCGCGTGACTCGCATGTCTATTGTGTTGATGCAAATACCGGCAAGCTGGTCTGGCGTCTCAAACTCGATGGTCGGATCATTTCGTCGCCCTGCATTGTCGACGGAGTCATCTGGATCGGGACGGCAATCGGTTACTTCTATTGCATAGCCGCCTGAGGGAGCAGGGCGCCAATGATGCCAATGGCCTACTCGTAGGCACGTTCCGGATCTGTGTAGTAGCAGTACGACAGATGGTAAGTTGATCCATACTGGCTGAGCCGGCCGCGCTCGCGCCAGTCAATCACGCCGCAATTGTCGACAGAGATCAGTTCGCAACCAACATTATAGCCGAATATTTTGCCGCCCTTCTTCGGCCTGCAACCCGGGCCGATATCCCCCCAACCATCAAGAAAGGCGATAAAGAACTTCCGATCGACGCTTCGCTTTTTGCGCACGGCGGTTCTATAGTTGAAGGTCACGGAGTTGACCCGAACCTTGCTGCCATCACAGGCCTCACCATAAGCGTGACGGCTTTTGCGCTGCCCCTTGCGTGTTGCACGATTGGCAAGAATACCAGCACCACAACCTAGCTCTATGCTGGTCACCTGATCCGTGTAGCCTGCAGCGCGATAACCACTAATGAATGCACCAATTCCGGAATTCAGGTGTCGGACCCAGGATGCTGCCACTCGTCCGCAGGGTTTAATTCGCACGTTACTACCTGCACAATCCGGTTTTACGAGAGGTTCACCGTTGGCATTACCGGCGCCACCAGATACGCGCAGTGAGAGGCTTTGCGCCTCAGCCAGCGAACCAAAGGCAAAAAGTGCTCCAACAAATGCCAAGGTCATACAGAAAGACGCCAGGAACACAGCCCGTGCTCTTCTTTGCATTTGTCCGCCACAGCTATTGAATAGCATTTGTGCTCGCCAGCATTCCAAATCACCTGCAGATTTACCTTATGCACCTCATCAGCACAATAAAATGTGGACCTACCGTGACTTGAATGAGTTTATTTCCTCTATTTGCACAGATCACTCCTGCTTGCATGACGATAAAACAGCTCTAGAATTGCCGTAGACGTCTTCCCGTCACTCCCCAAAAAGTGTCCAAGCGTGGTTTATTGCAAGCATGACATCGATGATCTCTGAGCAAACACCAGTGAGGTTTGCGGATACGCTTCCCGAAACCACGGACGTTGTTGTGATTGGTGGTGGTATCGCAGGCACAGCTACCGCTTACTTTCTGGCAAAACGCGGAGTGCGTGTCTTGCTGTGCGAGAAAGGCCGGCTTGCCGGCGAACAGTCAAGCCGCAACTGGGGTTGGATCCGGCAGCAGGGCCGAGACTATGCCGAGCTCCCAATCATGATGGAAGCCAATCGCATATGGCAGGGCCTCGCGATGGAGACGGGTGAGACGGATCTGACATTTACGCAGTCAGGTTGTCTTTATCTTGCCGACACTGAGGCGAAGCTCGCCAAGTTCGAGGCCTGGCACGATCTCGCGAAGCAACATCAGTTGAGCACGCGTATGCTCAGCAAGGCTGAGGTCAATCAGCACTACGGTGCTGTCAATGGAGATTGGCTGGGAGGCATGATCACCGAGACAGACGGTCGGGGAGAACCATTCGTTGCCGTGCCTGCACTTGCCAGAGCAACCCAACGGCTGGGCGCGTCAGTTATAGAAAACTGCGCCGTTCGTACGCTGGAAACAGAGAATAGTGCGATTTCAGGCGTCGTTACTGAGAAAGGGACAGTCAAGTGCAGTCAGGTTGTCCTGGCTGCCGGTGCATGGTCGACCTTCTTTGCTGCCAATGAGGGACAAAAGCTTCCACAACTCGCTGTGAGGTCGACGGCCGGCAGAACAACGACAGCTCCTGACCTGAAGCTTCCAAACATTTCAAGCCCTGGGCTTTCGCTGCGTCGGCGACATGACGGCGGTTACACCGTTTCAACGGGCGACCTGGCAGAGCACTTCCTCTCGCCGGCCTCGTTCCGTTATCTGCCGAAGTTTGCAAATCTGTTGCGCGCGTCAGCCAAGGATGTCCGCCTCCTCCCAGCCGCGCCTAAGAGCTATCCCGGATCTTGGGGTATGCCGAGCCGGTGGACGGCGGAAAGCGAAAGCCCGTTTGAACGCATGCGCGTCGTAAATCCGCCGCCCTCAAAGACAGTCGCCAATCGGATCAACGAGCGACTTCCAAAGCGGTTTCCTGCACTCAAAGATGCGAGGCTTGCCGAGGCCTGGGCCGGCATGATTGATGTCACGCCGGATGCTGTTCCCTATCTTGGAGAGTTCCCGAGCATTCGCGGCTTCTTCATAGCAACTGGATTAAGCGGTCATGGTTTCGGCATTGGGCCGGCTGTTGGGAAGATCATGGCTGATATGTTGACCGGTCACGTGGTCGGCCATGACCTGACAAGGTTCCGGCTTGGCCGCTTCTACGACGGCAGCCCCATCGTACCCGGTCCCTACTAACGCGCGTCTTCGCCGTCTTCGGCGATTTGCGGAAGCCACGCGACAACTACACGAAGTAACCCTCTCGTATTATTGCGTTTTTCACATAACACTTCGCCTGCGTTCCGACTATGTTGTGCATGAGCCATCGGCGAGGTCGGATTTAGCTCACACGACAGCACTGTGACGCGCTTGCCGTCCGTGAGATCAACTGAGGTCACTCCCATCTGAAGTTGCGAGCTTAGGGGGACCGACCTCGTCCGGCGGCTCGTGAGCGCAATCATTTGCGAACTCATTCGAAAATTGGGGACGTGCGGAAGATGGATTTCTGCTGCGCCTACCTGCTTTAAATTCGACAGGGTTTCAGTACTTTGGAATTTGTAAATCTCTGGGTTGTCATTGGTGCCTCAACACTCGGCGCCCTGATGCCAGGCCCCGCTACACTCGCCATTGCTGGCACATCCTTGAAGTACAGTCGCTTTCGCGGTCTCGCCATGGCATGGGGCGTCACGACTGGCTCCATGCCATGGGCAACGGCTGCCGGTCTCGGTATCGGCGCCGGTCTTGCGGCCAATCATTGGCTGTTTGAATTCGTAAGGTACCTGGGCGTGGCTTATTTGTTGTGGCTCGGTTGGGGACTGGCGCTGTCCGCACTGTCTAAACGTGTTCTTACACCTCGCGATGTTGGCGCATCATCGATTCGGCTGGCATGGTCAAAAGGTGCCCTCAGTCATTTAACCAACCCCAAAGCGCTGATCTTCTGGGGATCAATCCTGGCGATCGGCCTCAAGCCAGTTGCTCCACCACTGGCCGTGTTCGAAGTCCTGTTGATCTGTCTGATCATCGACGTGGTGATCGTGAGCGGATATGCGGTCCTATTCTCCAATCCCTCTCTGACACGCGGATACCTTAGGCTGCGCAGAATATTTGAGAGCTTGTTTGCCTTGTTCTTCGCAGCCGCTGCCATTGAGCTATTGATCATATAATCACACAACGCTGTCACTCCGTCTCGAATTGGGGGATGCCTGCCATAGAGCGATGACAAGCTCGATATAAGGCCTACAAGTATCTCCACCTGAAAGGTTCGAGGGTCGCGTTGCGGCGCAAAGCATTTCCAACTTGCTCCGCCATGCGCTAACCTGTTTGCACTCTACGTCGAATTCCTATTTCTCCGTTTAAGTGCACATTCGAAAATGATGATCCTCCACCACGCCTGGCAATCAAGTGCGTCGCGCCGCGTGCGGCTTTGCTTGGAAGAAAAAGGTGTTGCATACGAAGGTCACGTCGTTGATCTGACCAAGCTTGAGCAACACTCACCCGAATACCTCAAGATCAATCCCAACGGCGTGATCCCGACGTTGATCCATGATGGCCGGCCGCTCCACGAGAGCGGGACGATTTGCGAGTACCTGGACGAACTCATTCCTGATCCGCCACTGCGCCCGGATGATGCCTACGAGCGCGCGAAGATGCGGAACTGGATCCGTCACATCGACAGTCTGATTGGCAACCTTGTGATCTTCAATTGGCGTCATCAGCTGCAGAAGGTTGCGCAAAAGTGGAGCGACGAGGAACTCGCCGAAGTCATCAGGAAGATTCCCAGCCCCGAACGCAAAGAGGCCTGGATGCGGGTGGCACGCCGCCCATACACCGAGGAAGAGCGTGATGAGGCACGCGCCAAATTGATTGGCTTGCTCGATCGGATGGAAGCCGCCATGGACCCCGACGGTTGGTTAGTCGGTGATGCCTATTCCATTGCAGACATCGCTGCCGTGCCATTCATTAAACGGATCGACGAGGAAATCGCGCCAGATCAGATGACGGAAGCCAAACACCCACGCGTTGCGGCTTGGTGGACTGCCATCCAGGCACGACCTGCTTACGGGCGCGCGGGCATCGGATCATTTATTGAAGCCAGCTCTGATTGAGCATCAAAAAGATACCAGGGAGTGCATCATGGAGCGCAAGGTCGCGATTGTAACCGGTGGAAGCCGCGGTATTGATGCCGCCACTGCCAAATGCCTGGGCCAGGACGGCGGGGCTGTGGCGGTCAACTACGTCAACAGCGAACAGGGAGCCCGTGAAGTGGCGGATGCTGTCATTGCTGCGGGCGGTGATGCCATCGTTGCGCAGGCCGACACGGCGGTCGAGGCGGATGTCGAGCGCATGTTCGGCGAAGTCGAAACAAAATGGGGCCGTTTGGACGCGCTGGTCAATAACGCTGGCATTGTCGGCCCGCGTGGCAAACGCGAAGCGTTGACGGTGGATGCCGTTGAACGCGTTCTGGCTGTCAACGTGACCGGATACATCCTTTGCGCTCGGGCGGCGGTCAAGCGTATGTCGACCAACCACGGTGGCAATGGCGGCGTCATTGTCAACGTCTCATCAGGTTCGGCGCATCGCGGCGGCGCTAACGACAATATAATCTATGCCGTCTCAAAAGGTGCCGTGAACTCATTGACAATCGGTCTCTCCCAGGAAGTCGCCGGCGAAGGCATTCGCGTTAACGCCGTGGCACCGGGTCTGACACGCACCGACATGCCGAACCCGACCGTGCTGGAAACTGCAGGGCCAACCATCCCAATCGGCCGGATCGGGGAAGCGGAGGAAATTGCCGAAGGCATCGTTTGGCTGATGTCGGACAAGGCATACTACGTTGCAGGTGCCAACCTCCGTATTGCAGGTGGGCGGCCTTAGTGGCGAAGCGACGAGACAGCTAAGTGCACAAGAGCAAGCGAGGACGCTGAACCATGAATATCGTCATTTGCGGCGCCGGTGTTATTGGAGGCGCGCTCGCCTACGAACTGAGTTCGCGCGGCACCGACGTCACCGTTATCGAGCGCTGGAAAGTCGGCGGTTGCGCCTCGGGCAAGTCCGGCGGCTTTCTTGCCCGGGACTGGTGCGACGGTACTCCGGTGGCACCGCTCGCCCAACGCAGCTTTAATTTGCATGAGCAATGGGCGGAGGCCCTTGGCAATCCGTATGGCTATCGCAAAGTCGATACATATAGCGGCGCGAAAAGTGTGCGGCGCTCACTCGGCTCTCGCGGCCAAAATGATCTTGCTGCCTGGCTGGCGGATGATGTTGTCCATCGCCAGCAACTCGGAACACCATCGACAACGGCACAGCTTGATCCTGAGGCCTTCACCAAAGCTTTGGTTGATGGTGCCGTGAAGAATGGCGCGCAACTTAAGTTCGGCGCTGTCTCAGGACTTCTCCAAACCGATGCGGGAACGGATGTGCAGGGTGTCACACTGGAAGATGGTACACGAATCGAAGGCGATGCCGTCGTGCTAGCTCTCGGACCCTGGTCGTTGCTCGCGGCGCAGTGGCTACCCCTACCACCAATCTATGGCCTCAAGGGCCATAGCGTGATTTTCAAGCCCAAGGTCGCGTTGCCGCCCGAGACGATCTTTGCCGAGTTTGAGGATACCGATGGCGAGCATTTAGCGCCGGAGATCGTGCCGCGCGCCAATGGCACGCTCTACGTCTGTGGGTTGTCTGGTGATGATGCGCTACCTGTTGATCCCGCACGGGTGTTGCCGGAGGACGGTGGCTGCGAAAGACTGCGCCGGGTCAGTATGAGCCTGGTGCCACAGCTGGCCGATGCCGATGTAATCGCAGAGCAGGCCTGCTTCCGCCCGGTGACCGCCGACGGTATGCCAATTGTCGGGGCGATCGATGGGTATGATCATGCTTATGTTGCAACAGGGCACTCCGTGTGGGGTATGCTCAACGCGCCCGGCACGGCGGAAGCTCTGGCAGACCTCATTTTAACGGGTGAGACAAAGCAAGTGGACCTCTCACCGTTTTCGCCGTCACGTCTGGCCGCCCTTGATCCTTCGCAACTAGAGCTCCGGGCAAGTTAGTGTTGGTGCAAACCAAACCCGGGCAACAGATATAAACAACTAGGAGACGTTCGCGTGACTCATAAACTCGATGCTGGTCCAGAGACGGTTCATTGGGGTTACTTCGACGCCGAGTTGGAGCCACTGCTCACAATTGAAAGTGGTGAGACGGTTGTCATCTCCACGGTGTCTGGGCGTCCTGGTGATATGCCACCCGCACCACTGGTTGTGCCGGAAGCTCTGCAGGAGATCCACGCCAAGGTTCCGATGAAGTTGCCCGGCCATATCTGCACCGGCCCGGTGGCGGTGCGTGGCGCCAAGGCAGGACAGGTTCTCGAAGTCCGGATCAAGGACATCGGCCTCAATTACGACTGGGGCTACAATCGCATTCGCCCGCTGGCGGGGGCGCTGCCGGATGATTTCGATGAAACGCATCTGATGCATGTTACGCTTGATAGTGAACGCATGGTCGGCACACTTCCGTGGGGATTGGAGCTGCCGCTCAAGCCTTTCTTCGGCGTGATGGGCGTGGCGCCACCAACCAACTGGGGCATGGTGAGCACGCTGCCGCCGCGGCGCAATGGCGGCAATCTAGACAACAAGGAGCTGGTTGCTGGCACGACGCTTTATCTGCCAATCTTCCAGGATGGTGCGCAGTTCTCAGCCGGTGACGGCCACGGTGCACAAGGCGATGGCGAGGTCTGTGTAACTGCCATTGAGACCGGACTCATAGGGACGTTTGAGTTGCATCTCCGGGATGACATGTCGCTGGTCTGGCCGCTGGCTGAAACACCGACCCACATAATTACCATGGCCTTCGATCCCGATCTCGACACCTGCGTGACGATTGCGCTGCGCCAGATGATCGAACTAATCTCAACCCGAACAGGCCTCAGCAAAGCCGAAGCCTATGCATTGTGCAGTCTGGCCGCCGATCTCCGCGTCACCCAGGTTGTCAATGGTAACAAAGGCATCCATGTGATGTTCGCGAAGGAGTATCTGGTTGAGCGGGGGTGAGGTGCTCCCCCGGCCTTCGATACGATGTCATTCTACCCTCCAACCAGAGCTTGGCCGCTCGCCGAACTATGAGCAAGCTCCTTCATATTTACGCGTGCCGTTCGAACTGCATTTTGAGCTCAATGGATAAGCATAGCTTTTTGTTCGGCAATCATTGTTATTGAGTGTTGTACCGGCCATCTTCATGCTCCGCCTCGACTTCTGATCGCTAGTTCCACCGTAATTAGTGCCATCGCAATTCACAGTATTGCCACTATCGATATATGCTTTCAGTCTTGCTTGATCACCAGATTTGAAACCGAACGAGCTAATGTCAATGCACCAAGAATGTCCGTTGGTCATATCCTTTTCTTGGAAGCCAAAATCTTGGACGGTGCTCCAAGATGACGAGCCGGATTTCTTTTTTTGAAGCTTAATTGCGTTAAGATAGTATCCTCCACAATTCTTTAGCTGCAGTTGATAAGCGTAATTCTTGTTGTCACTCATTGCGAACGTCGCACCGCAAACGAGCAACAGACCCGCCAACCCAAGCTTCATAAGTGGATTGAATAACATGTGCACGTCTCCTAGCATTTGGTGGACTTCCAAGGTCTTCAGTCGACACAGAATATCATTCAGCTTGCTGATTACAATGTCCCAACCTCGAGACGTAAAGCATTTTAATTATCGAGTTCCGATTGAGTTACTTTTAGCCACCTGCCGCTAGCCGTAGCGTGTGCTCAACCCGCAATCCTGCCCTCTTTACGAGAGCGGCGATTGCGCTTCGCCAGATGATTGATCTGATCTCAACACGCACAGGCCTTAGCAAAGCCGAAGCCTATGCATTGTGCAGTCTTGCCACCGATCTCCGCTTCACCCAGGTCGCCAGCATATTCATCATCAAAGGCATCCACGTGATGCTCACCAAGGAGTATTTGGTTGGACGTGGGTGACCGTCAGTGAGTGACCCGCTCAGCCGTTCGAACCGGTGCTTTTTGGTCGTGTCATTGTCTATTGGCTCGAACATGCCCGGTATAAAAGCCACAGCTGTGTGTAGTAGAGTCGACGAAGAAAGTTCTGCTGCTCAAGCTCCAGACCATCGAATGCTAAGTCCTCCCTACCCGCTTTTGCCATGTACTCAAGAAGTTCGTTTTTGACTCCTGTGTAAGTTCCATCAGCGTGAAGCTGTAAACCCATTGTGCCAGATCTGAAGTTAAACTTGATTGGGAAAGCTGGCTCAGCATTTTGGCTATCATTCTCTGCAGTCATCGGCTCCCCTCCTTTGAGTGACAAACCATGCTTTATTCTTATAGCCAGTATCGTTATGCTAGTAGCGAGCGCTCTCTTCGGATCAAGCACGCGGCCGAACGCAGCTTGCAGTTGGTATCCGCGATAGCGTCTCTCGGGGCTATTGGCAACCCGCCTAACCATTCGCGATGAGGTAACCGAAAGCCCTTCACTTCCTATATATCCAGTATGCTGATTAAATGTTGCTCTGAGTCGCGAGCGACTTTTGAGAGAGCGGAACCTGAAGCAGACATTGCAGATGTTATCACGATGATGCGCGGCAGTTTGGTTAGCGGGAATGATGCTCATTTCCAGCTTCTCTTTGGCTGCCAGCGATGACAAAAATTATGCTTACCAACTGCAACTCAAGAACTGTGGCGGCTACATCATCAAGCATGTCGTGCTGCAACGAAAAGGCGCCGGCTCATCGTCCTG
>NZGY01000008.1 GCA_002689605.1 Filomicrobium sp. | reverse complement strand
CGCCGCATCATTGAACGTGACGGCGAGCGACTTACGCCCCGCCAATGCCTCGCCGGCGCCATGAGTTAGAGGGGAAACCTACATCAGAGCCGAACAGAGCCATCAAACTTTGCCAAGCCTATAGCCAACAGCATGGCTGCGATTTCATCAGTGCGATGCCAACCAACATTTATGGGCCAGGCGACAATTTTGAACCTAACAATAGTCACGTACCGGCTGCACTGCTCGATCGCTTTCATAAGGCCAAGCAAGCCTCCGAGCCCTCGGTAGAAGTATGGGGTACCGGCAGACCACGGCGTGAATTCCTACATGTGGATGATTTAGCCGATGCTTGTATTTTTCTGATGCAAGAACACTCGTGCGAGCAGATTATAAACATCGGTACAGGTCGAGATATTTCGATCGCTGATTTTGCGTGACTCGTTGCGGAAACCGTCGGTTACTCAGGCAACATAGAGTACAATCCTAGCCGTCCAGACGGCGCGCCACGCAAGCTGTTGGATATTTCCAAGGCCGAGGCTCTGGGATGGAAAGCCTCGATTGAGCTGCGAACTGGGCTTCGCAGCTATTACGACTGGTATCTTGAGAATCTCACGAACCTCCGCCCATGACAAAAAAAGTGGCCTTAATAACTGGCGTCACCGGACAAGATGGCGCTTACTTAGCGAGGCTTTTGCTTTCAAAAGGCTACCTGGTTCACGGGGTTCGGCATCGATCTTCGTCGCATAATACTTCTCGCATTGATCGTCTCCGAGCAATTGGCGCTGATAGCCAAGCGGGCTTGTTCTTGCACTACGGCGATATGACGGACGGCCAAAGCCTCATTCGATTGCTTCAAACAACAAAACCTGGAGAAGTCTACAATCTCGCTGCACAGAGTCATGTGCAAGTCAGTTTTGAAACACCCGAATATACTGCCAACGCAGATGCACTAGGAACTCTTCGATTGCTAGAGGCGCTGCGTACGTTAGGAATGGAGAGCACAGTTCGCTTCTATCAAGCTGCTACATCAGAGATGTTCGGTAACACGATACAAACTCCCCAATCAGAAACTACACCGTTCAGACCAAGCAGCGCCTACGGCGCTGCCAAGCTCTACGCCTACTGGATTACTGTCAATTATCGCGAAGCCTACGGTATGCATGCCTCGAACGGAATCCTGTTCAATCATGAAAGCCCCATTCGCGGTGAAACTTTTGTCACACGCAAGATTACACGCGCAGTAGCGGCTATCCATCTCGGCCAACAACGTTGCCTCAATCTAGGCAATCTCAACGCCAAAAGAGACTGGGGACACGCCAAAGACTATGTCGAAGGCATGTGGCTCATGTTGCAACAAGCAGTCCCGGACGACTATGTGCTGGCCACAGGTGAAACGCGTAGCGTGCGGGACTTTGTCGGTGCTGCATTTGCTGTCGTGGAGCGCGAAATTGAATGGCGAGGCCAAGGTGCCAGCGAGGTTGGTTTAGATGCAAGAAGCGGCCAAGTCTTAGTCAGAGTTGACCCAAGCTATTTCAGACCAACTGATATCGACAATCTTGTCGGCGACCCCAGCAAAGCCCATCAGAAACTCGGCTGGCGCTCCAGATGTCAGTTCGAGGACCTCGTGACGGAAGCGGTCACTGCCGATATCAGAGAACTTGAACACTCAGATTACGCAGGACCCTGATTGGACATAGATCCAGGCTGCAGCGCAACCAAGATTGATCTAATCGACATGTTGCATTTCAGCTTCCGGGACGTTTGCGGTCGTTGGTGACAGGCGCGTGTAAAGCAAACCGATAGCGTTCCAGAAGATAAGCGATATCAAGCTGGCCAGCAGACAGAGGCCGGCCAAGTCAACAGCCTGTCCGACAGACCGATATCTAGCCGTCGCAAACCTTTTCCAGTTTGCAGATTTCACAACAGCTGCCTTCACGGCAGCCAGGTCATGAGAGGTCCCGGCGCGCGACTTGGTCCACTTTGGCAATTCGCGCCCGATCTCAATGCTGTATTGCCAATAGTTGGCCGCAGCAAAACACAGACTGACAAGCGACAGCCCTATAAAGGCGATGGCGACGGACACTCTCAGTCGGTGGAAACCCTGTCTTATGGTCACGGCGCTTCAGTCTCGGTCCATGTTGGCAATATGAGCGGCACAATAGTCAGGCACATTCCGAGGGATCAATAGTTCAGCGCGATTCCACCATGTGGTCAATTTGCCCTTGGTGCGTAGTCAAGGCAACTGCCGTGTCCTCTCAGGCGGGTGATGCAGCACAATGACTTCGTCTTGCAAGCTGATGACTCCGCCATTTGATACTGAGCACGCTAGACCGCCGCGCCAGTTTGGATGCAACGCCTTTCGCAATCCGTTATAGGCTTGGTCCATTCGGCTACAGGGAAGAAGCTGCGCTTCGACCTTAAGTTCCACGTCTCCAACGCGCAAGATAGCTCCACGGGCACGAGGTAACCGTAGGCCTTGAGTTAACAAATTGGCTCGCCGCACCGTCCATGGCAAGTCCAGGCTTAGTTCACTGGTCAGGGCCAGATCAACCAAAGCGGCATGCCAATCCTCGATGGCCATTATGGTTATCTGGCGCTTTGCAAACTTGGAGCCTTTGTGATCACCCTTTAGGCCTGCTTCGGTCGTGATCAGGCCTGAGGCAATCGTCTCCATGGGCACATAACGATCAGACCGGCGCGCGATTCCGATGAGCATCCCGGAGCTAATGCTTACCGGGTCATTCTCTTGGTAGGTGTCCGAAATCAAGGTATCAGTGCAATGCCGATTAATTGTTCATGCGCCCAGAACATGAACAGCAGGTAGGCACCCAGCCCACCGACAACGGCGACCACATCTCCTGCAATAGTGCCCTTTCGTTCACATAAAGGACCACGACTTACTCTCGATTTCACCGAGATCCGATCGATGACAGCGTAGGCAAGGAAACTGCCAAACAGGATGATGGATGCAAGATCGCCATTGGCAAGAAGGTGAGCGAGCGCCCAGATCTTGATCGCGACCAACATAGGATGACCAATACGGTCTCGAATGTTGCTCGGAACATAAGCCGCTATGAGAAAGACAAATACCGGCAGCATCAACAGAAAGACGACATGCTTTATCGAGGTTGGCGGTAACCAGATCTGCGGATTGGCGGAGCCCGCGGTCTGCATCTCGCCATAGCCCATCACGATAAGCACAAACCCGACCAGCGAAACGATCGAGAAGAAGGCCTGATATCCCACGGCCCCTATTGAGGAAACCAACTGCGCGCGCAATGACGTCACAATCGGTACGGAATGGATACCAAAGAAAATCAACAGTCCCAAAAGTAGCCAGATCATCGTGGTTTCGGCCTCAATTTACGTTCCGTTAACCCCAAGCGATGTACGCCGCATAGGCGCCAACTGCAAGCTAACCTGTCAAGTCGGATCGTCCGACTATTGTTTTTGCGGCATGCCACATCTTTGACATTGATGTCGATTACGAACGCATGTCTGGGGAGTATACCTGATGTGGCGTTCAGTTGGGGATGAGCTGAACTGCTGGTCTGGTTTGTTTTCGGGCTTTCTTCCTGAAAGCCGAACGAGCGCTAGGTACCGCGTAGAGGCGCAAGTGTTGGTGGTCTAAAGCTGCGAGACAGTTTCAGACGACTGATTGATTTGACGTTTTGACTACGTTGGCCGCCTGTCGTCGCGTTTTTTTTGGGGGCTTATTCATATGAGTGCAATCGGTAAACGCGTTTTGCCCACTACGGCTGCCTCAACAGCCGCTCTAGTTCCATTTTCTCATTCTGAATACGCTGCAGGCCCAACTGGCAGAGCCGGTGATAGCGAGGAGCTGATCGATCAACTGGTCGGCGGCCTTGTCCAGGCTGATCGCAGCACCAAAACAGAAGCAAACTTCTTTAATCAACGTGAGGATACTGGCAGCTACGGCCGGACCTACAGCATTGATGATGAAGAAATAGACGAACCGCCCGTTCCGATACCATCGACTTGGCAGGCACAAGCAGCTCCTAAAGAGCCGAGCTGGCTCGCAGAGCAGCTGAAAGCCTCTGTTTATGGCTTCGTGATTGGCCTCTTTGTCGTGATTCCTGCCGTCATGCTCCTGACAGGTCAAACAGAGCGCCTGCCGAGTTGGGCAGCTGTTACGCAGTATGCCAGTACCACGGCAACCCAGTTCGGGATTGATCTTAAGCTAGATAATGCGAAATCGCTCACGACCAACACTGAGAGCGAAACCCCAACCACGGTAGCGAGCGGTGAAGCTCCCGCAGTTGCAAGTGAACCATTCACGCCAAGCACGCCAGCTGCGAAGCAAGAGCCGACCCAAGCTGCAGCTGTGAGCCCCCCTAATTCATCTGTCGCGTCAGCGACATCCAATGAGCCAGTTACTGCGGCAGAGAAATCAGTGCCCGCGCCTACTGCGACCCAAGCACAGCAGACGGCAGCACTTACAGCTCCAAAAGATCCAACACAGACGTCTGAAGCTGGTTCGGGGCAGCAAGACATTGATCCCGCCGCTCCGCCACCTGCAGCACCCGCGGCAACGCTGGTAGAAGCTCCCGAGGCGTCAACCACCGCGCCAGCACAAACAGCCGCCTCAGATGCACCGAAAACGTCCACGACAGGTGATGAAACAGCCCTATTGGTCGGTCGTCTCGAAAACGCGATCGCCGAGAAACGGGCCTCTGAGCAAACAGCAGGTCAGGCGACGGGATCTGAAACCTCGACCGGGGCGGGCTCTACGCCAGCCGATAACATGCCAGACGCCCTGACAATTGAGACAGCCCAGTTCTTGATGAAAAATGGGAAGATGGCAGACGGCCGCTCAATTCTGGCGAAACTCGCAAGTCGCGGTAATGCAGCAGCCATCTTCGGTTTGGCGGAATCTTTCGACCCGAACGTGCTAGCCGCGTGGGGCGCGAGCGGTGTTGTTGCCGAGCCTGAGAAAGCGAAGATCTTTTATTCAATGGCCTTGTCGCAAGGCGTTGAAAAGGCAATTTCACGTCTGAAGGGACTGGAATAACGTCCGGGCTGCATTCATCAGCAGAATCGTAGCTCCGAACCCTTAGGATTCTGAGCTGCATCAAAGGTCTGGATATCCATTGTTCGACGCTACCTGCCTGCTGAGAATCAATCTAGCCATGGCACATGGCTGAAGTGCGCAAAATCCATGTGCCTGCTTCAGTTGTTGATTCGATTCGAGATCAATTCGAGTCGCCAGCGGCTGCAGCAGATTCTGGTGGAACGGTCGAAGCCATGGTGCGTCAACTGCGCATTGAACAACGGGCTCCGGAGCCAACGCATCACCACCACCATCATAGCCATGTGCAGCAGGACGCTGACCAGGAAGCGGAAAAGCTCAAGCGTCGACTGCTTGGTAACTGGCGCCTTGTAAAGCGCGCGCGCTTCAATGCTGCGAAGCGACTGAGGAAACGTCACGAAGCTGGCCAGCTGACGTTTGCAATCTCCGGCATCTACGGATTTCTAGTGCCGCTGTTTTTATTGCAGTTTGATAGCTATCTGACGAGTTTCGCGGCGACAGTGTTTTCATTTGGTGCAGCGGTTGCAGGCGCCTTATCGTTCACGATCGCCATGCAATACCAGCAGAAAGACTTCAAAGGTCGGGCAGCTCAGCTGGATGAATGCGCGCTTAAGATCAACAACCTGTCACGTCACCTTATGGCGACCCCGATAGGCCGTAGCGAAGATCTCCGCCCTTTTATTCATCATTACGACGAGATCCTATCGCGATGCGAAAATCACGATGAGATCGACTTTGAGTTGGCGCGCAGGTCTCATCAGCCAAAGAATATGACTGACGAAGAGCTGTCACAATGGAAGAGAGAGCGTTGGTTGCTAGGCTTTCAGCTCTACCGCCAAACCTATACTATCTGTGCAGTTGTTTGGCTTCTGCCTTTTATCATCGGCTTCATTATTTGGTGGACCTTGGCGCCTGCATAACGGATGCTGAATTGCTTCGTGCAAGAGTTGCTGACGCAATTGTTTGCTCTCCGCTCGATGAGACAATCTCAGCTTTTTCAAATTAATCGCTGGCTGTGACGCAGGTCACAGGGAAACTGTTTGTTCTCGTCCATTCTCCTGTCATCAACGGCGGCGAACGACGCCTGTCTTAGCTGCCGCAACTCAACACGATGGAGTTGAATTCCTCCATCGCAAAATGAACTGGAGAGTAGACATGAGACTGAAGTCTATCACCGCAGCCGCCGTAGCATTGTTCGCAATCGCTACCGTTTCCGTATCGGGCGCGCAAGCAGCTGGCGTGAGCGGCATTTCCGGCATGAAGAGCGCCCCTGCGTCTGCTGCCGGTATTGTCAAAGTACATCACCGTGGTTTCCGTAGGTGGCGTCGTTGGCATCGTAATGGCTAGCACCGCCATCGCCGCTGGCGTCACTACGGCTGTGGCCACTACTGGTGGAAGTGGAAGAAGACTGGCTACCACCACTGGAAGCGAAAGTACTTCCGCTGCAAGGATTGGTAATCCCAAGCTGTAAGCGTTTGGACTGGTAGTGCCGCGCGCTTCCCTCCTCCCTTCCGCCCTTGGCGCTGCCATCCACGAGGCCCTTCCGTCCGACAGACGGCGGGGCCTTTGTCTTGAGTTAGGAGAGGGGCGTCTCTGCTGGGAAATCGTTCGGCTGCCTATGTGAATTTTGCTGTGTCGAGCATTGCTCGTCTCGCGTGCCCTAAGCATCCCCAAAAGTTGCGCAATCGGCATAACACTATCACGACGTTCCCATCGATGATGTGACATCGCCAAAACCGGTTGGCAGTCGTTCATACTGACGGAGCACCTCAAGTGAGACTAATCGCACTTCATACGTTAATCTGGTCGTTTCTCATCCCTGGC
This sequence comes from Filomicrobium sp., assembly GCA_002689605.1. GTDB lineage: Bacteria > Pseudomonadota > Alphaproteobacteria > Rhizobiales > Hyphomicrobiaceae > Tectiglobus. Next base: position 3,692 of record NZGY01000008.1, on the reverse strand, counting down.
ACTTTGATCGCAACTGCGCCTTCAGCCGTCGAGGCGGCCTCATTGGAAAAGTCGGAACTGAACACCGGGCACAAGTACGATCATGTCGTCGAACTCCGGCACGGAGAGATCTCAGTCATTTCAATCTATGCCAAGGTCGGTGAGATTGTGGAGATCATTTACGACGACCATAACGGCGTCCACAAACTCTATGCCAAAGAAGGTCAGTACGAATTTGATCTTAGCCACATGAAGCGTGGCGACCATTATGATCTCAAGCTTGACCATGTCGGTACGCTTTGGGCGCGGTGTCACGAAATGGATCACATGACACTCGTCATCAACGTCACTGACTAGCGCAATGTCATAGGCGCCCGCGCGATGCCAGGCGCCCTACGTCAAGTGATGCGCAGCCTCCTCGCGGCCCTCAAGCTCTGACTTTTGCTTGTTGATGAATTTTGCAAGTCGCTCAGGAGGGAAGCCCAATCCGAGAAGGCCAGTCGCCGAGTTTGCGATCTCTGAGTAGTGCGCGATCTTTCCGTCCTGCAATCGACAAATGGCGACGCCTTCGAACAATGCCCGTTTCCCTTTTGCGCCTTCCAACTTTGACTCGTAGCTAAAGACGTAGCGTGCATAGCCCACGCTGCCGTTGTCGACAGCGTCGTACATATCCCATCGGAAGTTGCAGCCATCGCGATGGAAATAGTTCTTGATCATGTCCTTTATGGCGGCACCCTGAAAGGGACCATAAAATACATCGTCATAAACCCCGTCGGCAGTAAAGCAGTCGGTGACTGCTTGGCCGTCACCGCGGGCTGCGGCTTCTGCCATCCGACCGATCAATTCAGAAAATGTCATCTTGTTCGCCTCGATGCCCTTGATTTACGCGGTATCATTGTCCTTTGAACGTCGGCTTATTGCGGTTGGCGAAAGCGTCAATGCCATGCCGGCCGTCTTCCGTTCGTGATGTTTGTGCGATGCTCACGGTTTCATCCTCCAGTTGGGTTTCCAACGCAGCGTTGAACGCCGTGAGCAGCAACCGCTTCGAGCCGCCATAAGCCTTGGTGGGACCTGCAGCGAAAGATGCCGCCAGTTTACCAGCCTCCGCCATGAGATCATCAGCGGGAACGACGCGACTGACGATTCCCCATTGCTGAGCTTCTTCCGCTGACAGTGTCCGATTCGTCAGCACCAACTCTTTGGCGCGCATCAGACCGACATGTTTCGCGAGAAAATAAGTTGAACTGCCATCCGGTGTCAGACCAGATGCTGTGTAGGCCGAGACGAATTTTGCTTCCGGAACAGCCATCACAAAGTCACCGGACAGTGCAAGGCTGAAGCCGGCCCCGGCAGCGGTTCCATTGACCGCCATGACCACAGGTGCATCCATGCGTTGGAAGCGGGTGATCGCCATATGCAACGGAGTCGCCGTTGCGGTCAGGAATGCAGCGATATCCTGACCTTGTGCGTTGAATTCCTTGAGATCACCACCGGCACAGAACATCTTTCCCGTTGCTGTAACGATGACCGCTCTGATGTCTTTCTGCCAATCGCAAGTATTGGCAACGTCAAACAATTCCTCGCCCATACGTTTGGTCAAAGCATTTGCGTTTTCAGGCCGGTTGAGCGTGATTGTTGCGACGCCATCGGCAACTTCAAAGTTCAAGGTCTCATAGCTCACGGTTTCGTCCTCCCAGGTCTTTACATGGACTTTAGCAGGCTGATCGCACGCGGATAGTCTATCGATGATCAGCGATGAGATGGTGAATGCTCCGCCTGCGTTGCTCATTAGGACAACAATGAACCGCTCCTGAATATTGCATTCAAAGTGCATGCATGTCGCGCATGTTTGATTGGTTGCGACAACGGCGTGGGCCAGCCAGGTCTAGCGCCCGAAACAACCACCACGCCCGATACGAGCATGCCGCTCGCTCCGGCTCTTGTCAGGGACGCAGATGTCCCAAGGAGACGAGACAATGATAAAGATGTTTTACGCCCGCTCGGTCATTCGGCCAACCGCAGTTGCCGTCCTACTTGCGCTCTCGACATCAGCGATGACTGTCAGTAGCGCCCAGGCCGCAAGCCATCCCAGTTTCAATTGCCGATATGCAGACCACATTACTGAATATGCAATCTGCAGTAGCTACTGGCTCGGCAAACTCGATCGCCGCATGGCGTATTGGTTCCGCAAGTCCATGATCCGGGCTCGCCATTTTGGTTATGCTCGACAAGAGCGCCATGAGCAGCGCGCCTGGCTACGCCAGCGCAAAGCCTGTGGCGGCTATAAGAAATGCATCGCACGTAAGTATCGCCAACGCATTCGCATACTTCGCAACCGGGCAACGCACGTCTGATCTGCAATTGTCGACAACAACTTGATGCTGGCAAGATATCCTTCTTGCCTCATCATATGTGCTAGATACTACCAAATTGGTTCGGAAGAGGTTGCGAGACCTCGGGTAGTCATACAGCCGGTGAGCCTGCACTCACTGGCTGTTTTGTTGTTGGTGCTGCCGACAAGCCTCTGCCACTTCGTCCACCGTGCTAGATTTCCAATTCAATCCCGCGTATGGCTCTCCGCTTTCTTCGATCATCAGAACCAGCCGAGCACGGTAATCTATGCAAGACCGCCAACAGTCCCCTGCCTTTGGATGGCTCACCAATAATGGTTTGCTATTGGCGGTCGTATGCACATTGATCTGGGGTGGCAATGCGATCGCAGGCAAATTTGCAGTTGGCAATGTCTCACCGTTGATGCTGACCATGTGTCGCTGGATTCTCGCGGCAACCATCATGGTGATTTGGGGATGGTCGCATCTGCGCAATGATTGGCCAGTAATCCGCCAGAACCTAGTATATTTGTTCTTTGCTGGCGCGCTTGGCTTCGCGGCCTTCAACGGCTTGCTTTACACTGCGCTCAAATACTCGACGGCCATCAACATCACGATCCTGCAGTCGGCCATGCCGATGTTCGTCTTTCTATTGAACTTCCTGGTGTTCGGGCTGCGAATGCACTGGGCCCAGGCGCTCGGCTACTCAATTACGTTAATTGGTGTGTTGCTAGTCGCAGGGCAGGGGGATTTCACGCGCCTTGCTAGTCTCGACGTGAATTTCGGGGACCTCGTCATGCTGGTCGCCGTCGTCGTATATTCAGCGTATTCTGTTGCCCTTCGAGCCAAGCCGGCGATGCACTGGATGAGCTTTCTCGCGGTCCTGGTGATATCCGCGACAATCGCCTCTATCCCAATGGCAGCGGTCGAGTATGCGCTTGGCGAAACGATTGTTCCGACCAATGTGACAGGCTGGATGGTTGTGTTCTACACCGCACTCTTTCCTTCTATTGTCTCACAGGGCTTTTGGATTCGGACCAATGAACTTCTGGGCGGAAACACGGCCAGTTTGTTCTTTAATCTGGTCCCTATATTCGGCGCGATTCTAGCTGTACTGATCCTTGGCGAAACCTTCCATATCTATCATGCGATTGCACTCACCATGGTTGTCGGCGGCATCGTCATTGCCCAGCAACTTGCCAAGTAAGTTGCCGAGTAAGATCTGCCCATCTGCCATCTAAGTCATGATGTTTCTTGAAGGGCGTTGCCGGTCATTCTCATGAGTTGTAGCTTCTGCCGCCTGCGACCCAAGTCGCATTTGCACGTCGCTTCGGCGACGTTCAGGTGCATGTGATGAACCAGTATCATGGCTACAACGAGCAT
>NZGY01000007.1 GCA_002689605.1 Filomicrobium sp. | reverse complement strand
GATCTTCATGGGGACTTAGACTAGAGCCCGATCGTTTCAGATGAAAGCGCTTGGCGCATCCACCTGAAACGTGAATCGGTCTCTAAACTTTTTGAGTAGAGCAAGATTCACGTTCCGGCCAACAAAGTGAGCAAGTCGAACGGTGATTCCATCCGGAACGATCTTGCTCCAGATCTGTCGTTCGAATTTGATGGTGTTGGGCAAGCTCGAGTAGGCATCAAATTCAAAAGCAGTAGCCTGGCTCAAACCACGTCGAAAACCTTTTGCACGTGCTTGAGGCAGGCTTCGAACCCGCGCAAGTCTGTCAACTCGGTTCCCTTTACGACGGTCGTTACGACGACATCACAGTCGAAGTTTTTGAGCGCCACGCCAATCATGAGGTTCTCGAAGAGATCGAAGTTTTCGATGTCGGTGCCAGCGGTATAAGGGTCTATGGATTTCGGCCCGAGCTGATCGTTGTATTGCGCGGTCCTCTCGGCCAATGAACCGGCAACGTTGGTGAAGCCAAAGACGGGTTTGCCAAGTCCCCGCATAAAACCAATCTCATAGCCAGTGCCGATATCCATACTAACGCTGCGGAATGGTGTGCAGTTTGCGACCACACAATCAGCTTCGTGCATCATGCGCTCGTTCTCTTCATTGATGCAGGTCGCTTGCTGCTGTGGAGTGAGATTATCAAAGTTTGCGATTTCGGCATCAAATGGGAAAATACCCCGACACCCATGGCTCGCGCATAGCTCTAACTTTTGTTGAGCAATGTCCTTCACATTTGGCAGAAAGACTTCCGGACCAGCGAGATAGATTCCGGGCTTGGGCATTGGTCGCTCCGTTCTGCCAGACTAGCGCTTCTTCTGTTCCCGAAAATCGTACGTGTTGGGGCGCGCAAAAGGATCTTCGCCTTTCGCAAAAATCATGTGCTTTTGTATTTTCTGCGTACCTGTAACTGGTAGTTCGGCGACAAATGATATCCAACCCGGCGGCTTGTAGTAGGCCAGTTGGCTATATGACTGGTCGAAGATCGCGCGTGCGGAGTGCTCCGTTGGCTCATGCCCATCAGCGAGGACTATGCACGCATAGACTTCCTCGTCGCGCAGTTCATCCCCGATAGCGAGGACAGCAACTTGGGCTACGGCATCACTTCCTTGAATGCAGGCTTCGATCTCGGCAGCCGCAATATTTTCTCCTGAACGCCGAATGATGTTCTTCTTGCGATCGACGAAGTACAACATCCCGCTTTCGTCCTGCGAGACCGTATCACCAGTATGAAACCAGCCATTGCGCCACGCTTCATCCGTCGCATCCGGCTTATTAAGATAGCCTGAATAGGCACCAAGACGCGGGCTCGCTGCTGAGTGCCTCACAATCATCTCACCGGGTTCGCCGGTTGGCACATCATTATCGTCGCTATCGACGACACGCACCTCAAGGCCGGGCTTTGGTCGACCCATCGCCCGCGTGTTTATGTGACGTGGTTCCTCGCTGGTAATGAGGATGCGGCACATCTCTGTCATGCCCCAACCTTCGATCAACGGGAAACCGAAACGTTCTTCGAATGTGCCGTAGATCGATGGCTCCAAACCCGCACCAAAGCCGAATTTGACCTTGTGATCACGATCGTGCGGTCCGGTCGGCTCATTCATGATTACGGGTATGACAACGCCGAGGTAGTGTATGATTGTTGCTTCGTTTTCTCGGATTTCTGACCACCAGCGCGTCCGACTGAAGCGCTCCGGAATGATCTGGCAGTTGCCCGTCAGAACAGCACCCAAAAAAGAAACAATACCCGCATTAAGATGAAAGAGCGGCAGCGGATTGTAGATGCGTTCGCAACGCTCTTCGATTGTCGCGAGGCCGCCGCAGTTTGCATACCACTCGCCGACCATCAGCTCGTACTCTTGGCTGAGAATACAACCTTTTGGTCTACCGGTCGTCCCTGAAGTGTAGAGCAGACTAGCTTCGGTTAGACCATGCACAGGCGCACGAATGGGTGGCGGGCGTCGAGCAGCCGTAACGGACATCAGATCTGTCTCGAAGATTTCGAGCGGGACCTCACGCCCGCTTTCTGCAATTCCGGCCTGGATAAGCTCCAGTCGTCCAGGGGTTGTGATGGCCAGTTCGGCATCGGAATCCTGCAGTAGATAAGCAATCTCAGCTGGTCGGTAATCGGGATTGACTGGAACCCAGGAGATTCCAAGTTTGGCAAAGGCAAGTTTGATCATCAGGTTTTCGGGCCGGTTCTCCAGGAGGACCGCAATCCTGTGGCCGTAGCCATAACCTGCCTCTTGCAGCAACGCCGCGTAGCGGCCGATCATCTGGCCGGCTTCGAGATAAGATATCGTTCGCCCGTCTGGATCGTAGGTGCGCGCGGCATCAGCCGGGACAACAAGCATCGGGTCCGATCCGAATTGCGCAACTGCTTCATCCAGCACCTGCGAAATCGTACGGCCGTGTATCTCGATCATTCTCTTATCTGCTCCGGACTGCGGGATCAGTGCCTTTAGGCTGCGCCTTCTGCAACCACTCGTAACGTTTCGACATCCCGAATTCCAATCAAAAGCGAGCCGACACTATGATCCTTGGCCGCCTCTTTCCAATCCTTCAGGCGCGCTTTGATGCGGTCTGCGGAGCCGACCAAGGCGGTTTCATCAATGAGAGAATCCGGAACGGCTGCCACGGCTTCCTTGCGCTGCCCACCAAGAAACGCATCCTGAATTTTGACAGCTGCGTCCTCGTATCCAAGTCGCATTGTATAGTCGTTGTAAAAGTTCTTGTTCCGTGCCCCCATGCCGCCGATATAAAACGCCATCTCCTGTTTGATCGCATCGCGGCAGGCCTGTAGATCATCGCCCATTTGAATGCGAACAAAGGGTGCGATATCGAAGTCAGACAAATCGGTGCTCTTGCCGGCCTTTGTCCGGCCCTCCTCGACGTGCTCACGCACTAAGCCGGTTTTCTCAGGGATCATGAAGATGGGTTGGACGCCGTCTGCAACGGCGCCGGCTGTTCTGAGCCCCGCCGGCGCGAAAGAACCTGTATAAATTTTGAGTGCATTTGGGTCGGGGTGCATGATCGTTTTCAGTGCTTTTCCAAGCCCTGTCGTCCCCGGCCCCGTGTTTGGGATCTGATAGAACTCACCTTGAAACTCCAGCGGCTTTTCACGCGCGAAAATCTGCCGGATAATGTCGATGTACTCCCGCGTACGCTTCAAAGGCTTACCAAAAACTTCGCCGTGCCATCCTTCAATCACTTGCGGACCGGATGGCCCGAGACCCAGCAGGAAGCGGCCACCAGACATAGCCTGCATCGACATCGCTGACATTGCAGTACACGAGGGTGTCCGGGCCGACATCTGCATAATGCCAGTACCCACCTTGATCTTGGATGTTTTGGCGAGAACCCAGGCTGCGGGCGACACAGCATCCGAACCCCATGCTTCACTTGTCCAGGCCGAATCGTAGCCAAGGCGTTCCGCCTCGAGGATGAGCTCCATGTTAGGGCCACCAGCATCACCTTTGTAGCCTAGTAGAATGCCCAGTTTCATAGTTTCTCTCCTGTCTCAGTCCGGCTGCCTGACTTTGATCAAATAATGGCGCCGGAGCTCTTAAGCTTGGCGATTACTTCATCATCTACACCGACATCACGCAAGACTTCAGCGGAGTGCTCACCAAGTTCTGGTCCCGGTCCAGCAGGCGGAACCTCTACATCGGAAAGATTGAACGGAGAGGCAATCGTGCGTGGCATCTTGGAATTATCGGTTTGAGCAATGGCACCACTGACGAGCACTTGTTCATCGTCAGGGAGGTCTGCAGCGCGGTTCAGAACGGCAAATGCTAAGCCAAAGCTTTTGAAGCAGGCACGCCAGGTCTCGACATCTTTGTTACCGATTATGCTCTGGAAGATCGCCGCAAGATCAGCGCCATTCTTGCGTCGGGTCGGTGTCTCCGCAAATCTAGGGTCGGTCAGCAAGTCTTCCCTTCCCAAAGCCTTGCACAGAGTTCGCCAATCCCTATCTTCACGCACCAGAGTGAGCTGCATCCATCGATCATCTTTGGTTCGGTAGACGTTGGCGACAGCACTACGCGGTCTCTCTGGTGGGGGGCGTTTTGGCATCGTGCCGCCGATCAGGGCAGCCTGCGCGAAATTGCCATTCGCCCACAGGCCGTTTGCAAGGAGTGACGTCGTCACCAATGTTCCCTTGCCAGTAAGGTTGCGGTTCCACAATGCCATCATGATAGCCAGCGCAAGTCCCACGCCGGCTGCTCGATCACCTTGGGCCGGCATAGCAACAGCTGGATATTGATCATCGTAGCGCGCACCATCGAGAATGCCTGAACGAGCGAAGTACGCATTGATATCGAAACCCATCTGATCGGCATCTGGTCCCTCTTCACCATAGCCCGTGAACGCAGCGTAGATCAGGTTAGGATGCGCTGCCGATATCGTCTCATAGTCAAGGCACAATCGTTTGCGCACTGCTTTGGAAAAATTGGTAATCAGTATGTCCGCGCTTGCGATCAGGTCTTCAAAAGCCTCGCGAGCTTCCGTGTTCTTTAAGTCAATTGCCAGAGATCGCTTGCCACGCGAATCTAAATGCCATGGATAGTTGACGTCATGGTCGGGATAAGCCGGGTTAAGGTAGATGTGTCGGTTAGGATCGCCACCATCGGTTGCCTCAACCTTGATGACGTCAGCCCCGTAGTCCGCAAGAATAGTCGCCGCCACAGGTGCCGCGATAAATGTTGCGACATCGAGAACGCGGATGCCAGCGAGTGGCAGCGTATTTGTCATCGTAATGCACCTTGCGCCGTTCGTGTTTTAATCGATGGTCGTGTGTTCTTATACGCGCGGTGAAGATCATCGCCATTCGCATAGCAGTTACGCAATCACAGAGATGATTGCTGCTTTCTCAAACTGGAAGCTCACAGAATTCAGTGCATTGCTCGAAGCCAAGATAACAGTCGCCAGATGCATTTCTGCAACCGTGGAGCAGATCCCGAATATGTCAGCTACAACTGAGCAGGATCAGCGCGCTTCGATCGCACTGTCGATGCTGTTTGTGCTCTATGCGCTAGGCTTTACCAACCTGTTCCTGCGCGGAAGTCTCGGGATACTTGCACCGACGATTTCGGCCGAGATGCAGCTTTCGCCCGAGACACTCTCATTAGTTGCGAGCTCATTTTTCTTCGCCTACGCAATCATGCAGATCCCGAGTGGCATGCTGCTCGATCGCTTTGGTGCACGTTGGACATTGTCGGCGCTTTTGCTTTTCACGACAGCTGGTGCGGCTTTGTTCGCGGTCGCAGCAACGTCCGGCCAACTGATACTGGCGCGCGTTCTTATGGGTGTCGGATGCGCCGGCATATTCAGTGGTGCATTCTTTGTCGTCAACCAATGGGTCGCGGCCGATCGGGTTGTCACGCAGACCGGTGTATTAAACAGCGTCGCGGCACTCGGTGGGCTTTGCGCAACAGCGCCGCTTGCAGCGCTCATCACTTTTTATCCCTGGCGGGATTGCTATCTGGTTTTCACCGCAGGCGTGGCCGTACTGATGATTGCGGTTGCATTGGGGCTCAGGGAGCCGGCAGACGCAGCAGCCGCGCGCAAACAGCGAAGCGAAAGCCTGGGCGACGTGCTTGTTGGCGTTTCTAGAGCAATATCGCAACCGGGCATGAAGCGCCTGATTGTCGTCGGCATTCCATTGTCAGCCCAGACCACGCTCATCGGTGTTTGGGGAGCGCCGTATCTGCGTGACGTCCATGGTTTGGACGACATTGGAAGCGGCAATGTCCTGCTCGTTATGGCGATTTTGAGTGTCTTTGGGCATGCGTTTCTCGGTTTCCTCGCCCGTTATTTCAATTCGATAAAGTGGGTAATTATCAGTTCCGCAACGCTCATCTTCGCGCTCGATCTTGTTCTCGTTCTGGTAGAGCAACCACCACTTTGGCTGGTGACAGCAGTCTTCGCCAGCATCGCATTTGTTGCAATGTACCCAATGTTAGCGTTCGCACATGCGCGCGCTTTGGTGCCTGGGGAACTCGTTGGCCGAGGGGTGGCTGTGACGAACATGGGTATCATGTTGGCGATAGCTTTCGCTCAGCTCGTCTTTGGCTGGATTGTTGGCCTGTTTCCGTTCGAAAATGGAGCTTCGCCTGAACTGGCTTACAGAACGGCATTTGCTGTTCTGGCAGGGTTAACCGGTTTAGCCATCATAATCTACGCGCCGGTGCGTGCCGGCAGGCTCAATGCACCGCGTTGAAGATCAAGAACAGTCAATCATAGGGAGAGATAAGATGTCGGATTTATGTGCGGAGCGTGTAGCAATCATAACAGGCGGTGCACGCGGCCTTGGTCGCGAACACTGCCTCATGCTTGCCAAGCATGGTGCCAAGGTGGTCGTCAATGATATTGGCGCCGAGCTTGATGGTGCCGACGGCGACGTATCCGTAGCGCAGCAGGTCGTCGACGAAATCAAGGCGGCTGGCGGTGAGGCCTGTGTCAACGGTGATGATGTCAGCGACTGGAATGGCGCGAAACGCATGATCGAGCAGGCTGTCGACACGTACGGTAAGCTGGATGTCGTCGTGAGCAATGCCGGTATTCTTCGCGACCGTATGTTGACCAACATGAGCGAGGACGAATGGGATGCGGTAATCAAAGTGCATCTGAAAGGCACATTCGCTCCCGCCCGCCATGCAGCTGCTTATTGGCGGCAAGTCACCAAGGATCAAGGCGGTCCGGTAACGGCACGCATTATCAATACCAGTTCGACGTCTGGTATTTACGGCAACATCGGACAGGCGAACTATGGTGCAGCTAAAGCCGGCATTGCGGCTTTCACGATTATCACCGCGCGCGAACTCCGCCGTTACGGCATTACGGTGAACGCGATCTCGCCGTCGGCCCAAACGCGCATGACCGAAAACCTGCGTGAGTACACACAGGAAGAAATTGACAACCGGCATCCGAAGTGGGTCGCAGCAGCGGTCACTTATCTCGCCAGCGAAAAGTCACAAGACATTACCGGGCGGGTCATTCAAGCGGGCAACGGTATCGTGGCAGTCTGCGAAGGTTGGCGGCGTGGTGCTGAAGTCGCGCAGTCGGAGGACCCCAATGCTATCGGTCCTCACATCCATGAGATGGTCGGTAAGGTCCGAAAGAACTCCGGCATGGATGGCTTCGAACTCGACTAGATCAAGGCAAGACAAGCATCATTCATAACTAGAAACGGATGCCAATCGCATGTCCGAACTTAAGCCAACGAATCTACTCTTCATTATGTCGGATGAGCACCAGGCACGTGCCATGGGTTGCGCCGGCCATGATATCGTCAAGACTCCCAATCTTGACCGGCTGGCCGCGCGTGGCACCCGTTTCACGAACGCTTACACCAATTGTCCGATCTGTGTGCCAGCGCGAGCAAGTTTCGCGACCGGTCAGTATGTCAATCAGATCGGCTATTGGACAAATGGCCATCCCTATGAGGGTGCGGTCAAAGGCTGGGGGCATAAATTGATGGCGGCTGGCCATCGCTGTGATTCAATCGGAAAGCTCCATTATCGTTTTGAGACCGACCCCTGCGGCTTCGAGCAAATGATCATTCCTTTGAATGTCGTCGGTGGGGTTGGTGCAGTACGCCATGCTGTCAAAGATCCAATCGCACCGGCACTTTCGAAAAGCAGAATGGCAACCGAAATCGGTCTGGGAGAGTCCTCATACCAGGGCTACGACGAAGACATCACAAAGCGTACTTGTGATTGGTTGCGGGATGTCGCCGCCAACCCGACGGATAAGCCATGGACGCTCTTTTCCTCGTTTGTCTGTCCGCACTATCCTCTGGTCGCGCGGCAAGAGTTTCTCGACCTGTACGATGTTGACGCGATGCCCTGGCCGAAGGATTTCAACGAGAACAAATCATACCATCCTTGGTTCGAACAGCTACGCGCGAGCACGAATGACGATAGCCACTTTACCGATGAGAATCGCAAGCTCGGCATCGCTTGTTATTACGCTTTGTGTTCGTATCTCGATGCAAACGTGGGCGAAATACTAAAGACGTTAGAAGAGACTGGCCTCGATAAGACGACACGCATTATCTATACCAGCGACCATGGAGAGAACCTGGGTGCACGCGGCATGTGGGGCAAATCCAACATGTTTGAAGAGAGTGTCGCGATCCCGATGATTGCAGCTGGCCCGGATGTACCGGAAGGCGTAGTTTGCGATACGCCTGTAACACTTGTTGACGGTTATCAAACCTTTCTCCATTGCGCAGGTTTGAGTGATGGTGAAGCCGATGCCGATCACCCCGGCACCTCGATTATGAAAACAGTTACTTCGCCAAATAATCCAGATCGCGTGGCCTTCAGTGAATACCATGCGATGGGTGCTGTCGCTGGCGGCTTCATGATCCGCAAGGGCAAATGGAAGTACAATTGGTACGCCGGCTTCGATCAGCCGGAGCTTTTTGATCTTGAAAGAGATCCAGAAGAAGCCAATGATCTTGGAGCAGATCCGGCATTTTCCGCGATACGCGATGAGCTCCATTCCGAGCTATTGAAAATTTGCGACCCTACAGAAGTGGAGCAGCGCTCAAAGCGTGAGCAAGCCGAGCTCATTGACCAGCATGGTGGTCGCGAGGCAGTTCTCTCGCGTGGAGTCTTCCAGGGCAGCCCCGTGCCGGGTGAAAAACCATCGATGATGAATTAGGCGCAAGCATCGGGCTGAACGAAGATTAGGCAGCAGCGCCGACCATACGGCTAGATACGAATGACTGGGATTCAGTCAAGGAATGGAGAACCGATATGATCGGTGATGAAGACAAAGATATCGCGTCTTACTACGGCGTCTGGGCTACGCTATTCGGCCTAGCGCTTGCAGCGGCGATCACGATTTTCATGTTTGCATTGGCTGATGGTTTTACGCACTAGAGCAAGATCGTTCCGGATGAAATCACCGTTCGACTTGCTCACTTTGTTGGCCGGAACGTGAATCTGGTTCTACTCAATAAGTTTAGAGACCGATTCACGTTGGAGATGGATGCGCCAAGCGCTTCCATCTGAAACGACCGGCTCAAACGCGCTGGCGCACGATTGCTGCGCTGAAACAGTGGCCGTGCGAACTATCACCTGAGCCAGCTTGTACGTCACCCAAATCGGCGCGCTCAACCGGCGACGATACCTTTGTCGTGCAATTTTCCGATTGCCATCGACGATAGGCCCAGAATATCTCCAAGAATTTCGTCGGTATGCTGGCCAAGCTGCGGGGCCGGCATTGCCGGCAGACGGTCTTCCGCAGCGAACTCAAACGGCGACGCAGAACTCCACAATTCGCCAGCACCGGGTTGAGTGACGCGCTGGAACATTGGGTTTTCGGTCAGCAGCGGATCACCATTCACCAGCTCACGCGGCATCTTGTAAGGAGCCCACAGCGCATTTGCTTCCGTGAGCTTAGCGGCGACTTCGTCGAGCGAGAGTGCAGCAACCCAGGGCTCAATAAGTGCAGCAAGCTCTTGTCGCAAAGCCCATCGGTGCGACTCGTTCTTCAGATCCATCTCGTAGTTGCGTTCAATGGCATCGAATTGCTCCTCGAAACCGCCAGCCTTGGCCAGGGCCGACAGTTGACGCGTCGTAAAAATGCATATCATCACGTGGCGACCATCACTCGTTGCAAAGTCGCGCGCAAATGTGCCGTAAACCTCGTTGCCGAAACGTGGTCGATCAACGTCATTGATCTCTCCTTCAGCAAGAAAACCGAGAGCGGCCGTGGCAGACAATCCAATGTCTTGCAGGGCAAGTTTGATCAGCTGCCCCTTACCTTTGCGAGACCTATATCGCTCACCCGCCAGGATAGCTGTCGCTGATGCGTAACCGGTTGCAATATCCCAAGTTGGTAAGACCTGATTGACGGGGCCTTCACTATCGACCGGCCCAGTAATCATCGGAAAGCCACATACGGCATTGACTGTGTAGTCAACGTGGGCGGAACCATCCCTCGCGCCTGAAATGGCAACCATCACAAGATCTTCACGAAACTTCGACAACTCTTCGTAAGAGAGCCAGCCCTTTGCAGGCAGGTTCGTCGAGAATATTCCTGCGTCTGAGCCTGGCGCGGCAATCAAGGCAGTGACCAACTCTCGCCCTTCAGGGTTCCGGAGGTCAACCGCGAACGATCGCTTGCCTTTATTGAGGCCGGCCCAGTAGAGGCTGTAACCTTGATCCGTAACCGGCCATCGCTCGGCATCGAGGCCACCGCCGATGTTGTCGAAACGGATAACATCTGCTCCAAGCGCAGCAAGTGTCATGCCGCCAAGTGGGGCGGCTACAAAAGCAGAGCCTTCAACGATGCGCAGTCCGTCGAGAACACCGGCCATTTCTGGTTACTCCATCACGCAAAGGAAACGACCAGTACTATGCCCAGTTTGGATTGCTAGTTACAGGACAACAACTCGCTTATCGGTAGGGTGATGACGCGTGCTATCACAGTCCTTTGAAATTCGGTTTTCGCTTTGCGTGGAATGCTTCAACGCCTTCTCGGAAATCTTCCGACGAGCGGAGCCGGCTGTAAGCATGCCCTTCCAACTCGATTGATGTCGTGAGCAGTGCATCCTCCGTATCGTTGAGCAGCTTTTTTGCGGTGCGCTGAGCCAGCGGTGCAAACGTGATGAGCTCTTCAACCAGCGCGTCAGTGGCCTGCTCAAGCTCTCCGTCCGGAACGCATTCTGTGGCGACGCCCCAGTCATAGGCCTGTTGTCCGCTAATTCGTTTCGACCGCATGACGATGTCTTTTGTGCGCGTCACGCCGACCATCTTCTGAAGTCTTGCAGATCCGCCCGATCCAGGGATCTGACCAAGTCTCTGTTCGGGTAGCGAGTACTTCGTGGTTTCAGATGCGATACGAAAATCGCAAGCCAGTGAGATCTCAAATCCAACGCCGAAAGTATAACCGCGGTTCGCAACAATCACCGGTTTTGAACACCGCGCTGGCGCCGCAATGTTCCATGCAAGCTTGGATACGGTTTCGGGAGTTGCTTCGAGGAAGCCCTTGATGTTTCCGCCTGATGAGAAATGCTCACCTTCGGCTCGCAAGACAATGATACGGACACGGTCATCAAGGTCGAGGCTTTCAAAGACCAAGCGCAGTTGGTCTCTCTGCGGCATTGAAATCACGTTGAGTGGCGGACGGCACAAGACGATGTCGGCGCGTTGGCGCTCAGCATTAACGTCGACGCGAAACCCGTCAAGTTCATTGAGTGGCTCAAGTAGGCTGGATTGAAATGCAGGCATGCGTGTCTCCCTGATATAATCTTGGTGTGTGTGCTATGGTTTAGGTCGTTGGCTTTCCGGTCGGTAATCACCTGCAACCAGCATGCGACGCAGTATTTTCCCAACAGGTGATTTGGGAATGTCATCAACGAAAACGTATGAGCGGGGACGTTTGAAGTTCGCTAGCTCTGATTGCTGGCACCAGTTATCTAGATCATCTTGGCTCACGCTTCCCCGCCGCTTGATGAACGCTGTGACTTGTTGACCCCAACGTTCGTGGGGGAGGCCAACGACCGCCACCTCACTTACGGCACTGTGCAGCGATAGGACTGACTCGATTTCTGCCGGCAAAACGTTTTCACCACCAGTTATGATCATGTCGTCGACACGGCCCGTGACGAACAGATCACCTTCCTGGTCGAAGTAACCAATGTCTCCGGTGAAGTACCAGCCATCATGCAACGATTTGGCGTCCGCATCTGGCCGCTTCCAGTAACCTTCAAACGACTCATCACCTTCTAGCGTCGCAATGATCTGGCCTTCCTCGCCTGATTGCACGGTTGCCGACGGATCGGTTAATCCAATCTCGACAACTCTGATCTCAGTATTGATTCCTGCTTTTCCAGCGCTGGATGGCTTGCTGACTGCGGACTGTTCCACCGTAAAAGTATAGATCTCCGAAGAGCCATAGTGATTGACGAATAGTTCAGGCTGAAATGCATTGTCGAGGCGTTGCAGAAGGCCATCCATCATAGCCGCGCCGGCAAAGCCAAGCTTTGTAACCGAGCGGATATCTGTCGATTCAAATTCAGGATGTCCAAGAAGATCGTGATACAGCGTTGGCACAAGATAGAGATTAGAAATACGCTCTTGAGCAATCAATTGAAGAGCCTTACCGGCGTCAAACCTGGGTAAGCAGACAAAGGTACCGTTAATGACCGCCATTGCCAGCAGGGATCGCACACCCATCGTATGATAAAGCGGCATGACACCCAGAGTGACTTCTCCAGCTTGATAGGCATTTTGTGCAACATGTGCGATGGCTGCGGCCCTCTCGGCTGAGTGTCTTCGCGGAACGCCTTTGCCCTTACCCGTCGTACCCGAAGTGTAAAGCATGAGCGAGACATCATGAGCTGAAGCTCGCGGGAGATTGCTCGCCTTTGTGCCAGAAATCAGGGCTTCAAATTGGATAGTGCCACCAGCAGCATCACCGACAGATATGCGCGGCAACGCCTGCGCTAGTGCTGCATTGCCGACAGCGTCAGCCGAAACAGGTTCGAAGACAATTGCTTTGGCTTCTGAGTTCTCAAGATAGAATTGGATCTCCTCGGCATTCGTCCGCCAATTCACGGGCGTAGCAACGATCCCCGCAAGCTGTGTCGCCCAGTGCAGGAGAGCGAATTCAGCCCTGTTTTGAAGTACGATGAGAACATGATCGCCAGCCTGAAGGCCCAGTTGATCAAATCCACTTACCAACTTGGATGCATGTTCGAGCAATTCGGCATACGACCATCGTACACCGACGTCGACAATGGCTGTAGCATTAGGGTTGCGAGCGGCAGCTGCCACTAGCGTTCGGCCAAGGTCAAACATCGTGGCCTACTTCTGATCTTGCGTTATGGGCGGCTCGGATGAAGCTGCTTGCATCAGTTGCGCAGCTTCACACGCGGCAGCGATAATCGGTGCATATCCTGTACAACGGCACAGATGCCCAGAAAGGAGTTCATGAATGTCAGCTTCAGTTGGGTTTGGGTACGTGGCCAAATAGCTGTCCAGCGACATCAGTATACCTGCGGTACAAAAGCCGCATTGAAGAGCATGATGTTTGCGGAAGCATTGCTGTAAGATATTGAGACGTCCGTCGCTCTCCGATAGTCCTTCGACAGTATTGATTTTGCAGCCATCCACTTGTAGCGCCAGCGTTAGACAAGACCGTGCTGGCAAACCATCCAGTTGAACAGTACAAGCTCCGCAGACGCCGTGCTCACAGCCAACATGCGTCCCGGTCGCTCCAAGTTCATGCCGTAGGAAATCGCTCAGAAGCATTCGTGGTTCGGCATAACCCGTGCGGCGGTCGCCATTGAGTTCAAGCGTAATCTTATGGCGGCTATCGGCGGGCAAAGTGTTCATGCCAATACCTCCTCTATAACTTGCTTGCCCAGTGTTCGGATAAGGTGACGGCGATATTGAGCAGTAGCATGGAGATCGTCTTGGCAATCCAACGACCAGGCAAGCTCATTGAGTGCTTCATCAGAGCGACTGCCGTCGAGCAATGGCCATTGCCGAACTTCCGGTCGGTCCGCACCGCCCCCAATGCCGATCGTCAAGCCGTCGTTTCGGGCGATGGCGGCAACTGATATGATCGCAAAGTCCCCGTGTCGAACTGCGAACTCTTTAAAGGCGGTTGCAGTTATCGATCTGTCGATTGGAAAGCGGATCTCAGAGATCAACTCGCCGTCATGCCGAGCCGTTTGAAGGGCGCCGACAAAAAAATCGTCGGCTTTAAGAGTGCGCCTTTTACGGTGTGAGACCAACTCGATCTCACCATTCAGAACGGAGAGACACAGCGGCAACTCGCTTGATGGATCGGCATGAGCGATGGAGCCACAAACCGTCCCACGACTACGGGTTTGGATATGCCCAACCCACGGCAACGCCTGAGCAACAAGCGGCACGGTTCTGGACAACAGTGACCATTGCTCAAGTTGGGCTTGTCTTGTCGCACAGCCGATCGCGACATAGCTCTCGCGTTCACGAATGTAGTCAGCGTCTTGAAGCCGACTAATATCGATTAGCAGCTTCGGAGTGGCTAGCCTCATGTTAAGCATTGCGACAAGAGATTGACCGCCAGCAAGATAACTTGCGTCCCGCCCGGCTTGTGCTGCGAGGGCTGTCGCTTCTGAAATATCCTTCGGTCTTACATAGTCAAATGGGGCTGGCTTCATGAGCGGCGCCTTTTGATCTCAGTAATGACTGACTCAATAAATCGACGCAGTTTGCCCCACAAAGATGAGTTGGAAGCTTCTCCGGCTGTATCTGGATTGGCATGACGTGCAAGACGCTTAAAGAACTCGCCGATCAGAACGCGCGCTGCTCCGTTGATCATGCGTCCGCCAATCGCGGCGACTTTGCCGCCAAGATCAACCCCGTAGTGATAGTCGACGCGGGTGCTATCACCTTCGGAAATGAGTTGTACGACGGCTTCACCTTTACTGTCACCTAGTGGACCACGAGCACCGCCAGTCAGACGTAATGACTTAGTTGGCTGCAGATCACTCATCGTGATGTCAGCATCAAACAATCCTTTGACAACACCGACACCGAGTTCAACCTGCCCATGAAATTGGTGAGGTTTGACTTCGTTGATCGACTGGCATCCAGGTACGATTGAGCGCAATGCATCGACACCTAGGAGACACGCCCATACTTCTTCGGGTGATGCGTCAACGACCACTGATCCCTGACCTTCGACGGCGTAGTCCAAGCGGCCAAGTTTTAACGCTTTGGCATCAGTGGCTGCTGGCTTAGGCGCTGCCGGTTCGTCAAGTGCGAGCAGTTCATGGACACGCGACGGTGTGAGCGGAAGCTCGATGTCGTCTTTGCCGAGCGCATCAGCTACGGCATTCGCAATACAGACAGGTGTGGACATGCAATTGCCCTCACCAATGCCCTTGGCGCCGAGCGGCGTCACTGGGGATGGTGTTTCGATATGGCGAATGTCCAGTTCGGGCATTTCGGTTGTCGTGGGAACGGTGTAGTCGGCAAATGTTCCTGACTGGAAGCTTCCATCTGCTGCATAGCTAAAGTGCTCGTAGAGAGCAGCCCCTAGGGCGTTGCAGAAACCGCCGCGCACTTGTCCGTCGGCCATTCCAGGATGAAGAATGCGGCCGGCATCATGAACCGTAATATACTTATCAATGCTGATCTGTCCGGTTTCTCGATCGATCTCGAGGCCACAGACATCAAACACAAAACCATGCGCCGCGCTCGAATTGATTTCATCGGCCGCGTTCGGTGGGGTGAGTACTTCCGGTGACCAAAACACAGTCTCGCGGATCACAGGTTCAGAGCCTTGCGGTAGAGTGGCCTGTGCCCAATGCGACGTTGCAGCAAGTCGCCGAAATGGAACCGGCTTGCCCGCGCTGCCTGCTACTGTGAGACGGCCATCACGGAACTCGATCTGATTGGCGTCGCAACCAAAATGTGTGGCTGCGATATCCGCAATCCTGTCTTTCAGTCGCTCGGCGGCCATATGAACGGCACCTGTCACGGCACCTGAAAAGCGACTGGAATAATTGCCACTGGCGACCGACCACGCATCCCGCCCGGTATCGAGTTCTGTATTGACTTCTATCTGATCGGGAGAGAGTCCCAGACTGTCAGCAATGACTTGTGCAACCACCGTCACGTGACCTTGGCCCTGTGGTACCGATGAGACGTGAGCAGATACGCCGCCGAGTGCATCAACACCAATCGTGGCCGTTGCCACGGCACCACCTTTTGGGCCGGCGCGCTCTCGCTCTTCGGCCGTCAGAACCGTGGTGATGTATCCCATGTTCGAGATGGAGGGTTCAACAACAGCAGCGTAACCGATACCATAAAGACCACCACCAGCTCGAACCTCATCGCGTCGTAGCTTCAACGCGGCAATTCCATCATCAGTCTCGGCCAACCGTACTGCAGCTTGATAGTCGCCGCTGTCATAGAGGCCACCAGATGCAGTTCTGTAAGGGAATGCGTTAGGGGCGATGAGATTGGTCTTGATAATGTCAAGCGGGTCGCGATCCAGACGAACAGCGATCTTGTGCATCAAGCGCTCAAGCGCGAAGTACACCTGCGGTCCACCAAAGCCGCGTACCAGCCCACTTGGCGTTTTGTTGGTCAGCACGTTCCTGTTGCGGATCGTGAGATGCCGGATGTCGTAGGCTCCAGTCATATTGCCATGCATGCGATAGATTGTGGCCGGTTCGGGCGCGCGCAGATAGGCACCGCAATCGTCGATCTGGTCCCAGTCGAGCGCTGTAATTTTGCCGTCGCTGGTTACTGCGGCACGCAAGGTTGCAACACGGTTCGTTGCGGATGTTGCGGCCATGAGGTGTTCGAGGCGATCCTCAATCCATTTTACCGGTCGCCCGGCAATGCGTGATGCAACCGAAAGCGCGACAATGTAGGGGAAGACACCTTGCTTGACGCCAAAACTCCCGCCGGATGATGGTGGCGATTGAAAGCGCAGTCGGTTGGCGGGAACCTGCAACGCCAGAGCCATTACGGGATGCAGTGCGAATGGACCCTGGAAGTTTGACGTGACGCTGTAGCATTGCGACCCAGGCTCGTAATCAGCCAGCACGCCATAACACTCAATGGGCGTGACTGAGTTGCGCGGATAACGGATGGTTATATCAAAGACGTGGTCAGCCTCAGAAAAGGCCTGTTCTGGCTTGCCATAGAGAAAATGGCGATCGGCAATGACGTTGGATCCAATGTCTGGATGCAGCAGTGGAGCATCATCGGACATAGTTGCTAAAGGATCGACCACGGCGTCGAGTAACTCATATTCGACGTTAACAGCGGCGACGCCGTCCTCGGCAATATATGGAGTGTCCGCCAGCACAATGGCAACTGGTTCGCCTTGATATCGTACGCGATCAGTTGCCAGCGACCAATGCTGCATGGGGGCTTTTACACCAACGGTAAATGGCCTCGTAAAATTTTGAATGTCATCGCCAGTGATGACCGCGTGCACACCTTCAATGGCGAGAGCGGCATTGGGTGAGATCTGTGAAATTGTTGCGTGAGCATGCGGTGATCGAACAAACGCTGCATGGAGTGTTCCAGGTGCTATGCCCAGATCATCAAGAAACCGGGCTTTGCCGGTTAAAAGCGCTGCATCCTCGTGTCGCTCAATCGATCGGCCGATCCATCTTTGTGCCGCTTCGGGCTCTGTATCGGCAGAGTGATTCAGCAACGTAGAATTCCTCGGTTCATGCGGTCAATTTAATGCCAAGTGAGCAATAAATATAACAATGGTGCCACGGGCGACTTATCGCAGAGTCCGAAAAAGCGGCAGCGACCGCCTCTACCATTACATGAGCCGCTGGGTGACCTGCCGATACTCAGTGGGCGAAACGCCTTGGTGTTCACGGAAGAAGCGGGAAAAATTACCTTGAGCTGTGAAGCCAAGTTGCTGGCCAACTTCAATGAGTAGTTGTCGGTTATCCATCAACAAGGTATGAGCTGCTTCCATCCGCAGAGTATTGAGGAACATCGATGGTGTCAGCCCCGTGGTGTGCCGAAATCGTGCGAACAGGTGCGAACGCGAAAGACCGGATGCTTTGGCCATTGAAGCAAGATCTAGTGGTTGATGGATACGAGGGCGCAACCAATTTATTGCGCGCTGTACACGGAAATCGGTTTCTCTGGCCAGCCTGTGGTTAGAGAGCAAAGTAGTCCTGTTCGAAAAGGCATCAAAAACCAGAACCATTAAATCGAACACTAGGCATTCAATCGCGTATTGATCATCCGTTGCTGGGCTGTTCAGGATGAAAACGAGCTCTGCCACTTTGTCCGCCACACCCGGAACGAGGCGGACGTTCGGCTGACGAAAGAACTCAGCAGAGCCTGATACGATCAGCTGGCGATCGATCGATGCCAGCCATGTAGGTTCGATATATAATGCAAGAATTTGAGTGGCATCACCATCGACTGGGTGCGTGTAAGAGTGTTGTTCCCACGCATTAACGACGACAGCTGTTTCGTTGGTCAGACGACAGATCTGATCTTTGACCTTAAAGGCAGAGTCAGATCCGCCAGCCTTAAACAGAACATGGCAGGCTCGATGGGCATGAGGGACCAGAGAGCGATCCATGTGCAGCAATGCAACCCGCCCGAACTCGCCTTGCAATATTTTACTAGCCCGTGACAATGGTGGTGTCGTATCCTCTGATGGCTCACCCAGATTAGATAAGTGTATTCTGAATGTTGCGCGACGCAAATGGCTGGATGCCAATTTAATGACCGATCATGGGCTAGATGGCCCGCGAGACACTTGGGTGCCGAGTAGGCCCCAATTTGCGAAAAGTTTCAGAAGTCTATGCAAGTCAAACGCATCGTAACAAACATCAATGCCACGCGCCCGGAGCAGGCTCGCGCGTTCTATGTTGACGCCCTTGGGTTGGATGTAGCCATGGATATGGGGTGGATCATGACAGTCCAGGCACAAACAGATGCGGCACCTCAAATCAGTATCGCAAGTGAAGGTGGTGCCGGTACCGCAGTACCGGATCTGTCGATCGAGGTCGATGTTATCCGAGTACACCTGATCAAGTCGATACGTTCGAGCGGATAGCTCAGGATGTGCTGCCGAAGCTTCGGCAAGCACACTAGTCTGACTGTCCTCTGGCCAAAACGCCCTTCAGGTGCGCGTATTGGCAAAGCCACAACACGCCAGAATGTCCGGATGTCCGTTGCAGCAGTCTTTGAGCATGAACGCCATCAAGCCACCCAGGTTGGAATAGTTGGCTCTATAGATGATCTTGCGCGACTGCCGCTCCGAAGTAACCACTTCCGCCTGTTCAAGGTTTGAGAGGTGAAAAGAAGCCAGTGAGGCGGCGGCACCAACATGTTGTCCAATCTCCCCTGCAGAGGCACCTTCTGGTCCACACTGAACGAGATATCGAACGATCCGCAATCTGGTTTCTTGCGAGAGTGCGCCAAGCATATCGAGTGCCAATTTTTCATTCATAATCTGGTGCTTCTCGGCGTCAAATGTCTTCACGCAGGATCGCAGACTGGTAGAGCTTTGCTGCTTGTCCAACATCCAAAAGAGTTTTCTCCGCACTGCACGTGTAGATTAGACATATTGGCCAAAGTCACTCGCTTCATCCCTCGAAGTTTGGTTTTCTCTTCTCGACAAACGCCTGCATAGCTTCTTTTGAGTCGGGATGTGTAGACAGCTGAACTGTCATGTTTTGTTCATACCGATAGCCATCACGCAGGCTGAGATCCTCAATCACATTGAGCGACTGCTTGGCGAGGCGAATGGCAGCCGGACTCTTAGCAGCGATGGTCTCTGCAATTTTCCGAGCTTCCGCGACTACTTGATCGCGAGGCACGCAGGCTTCAACGATACCAAGTCGGTAGAGTTCCGGACCAGGAACACGATAGCCGGTCAGCATCATGCGCCGAAGCGTCGAATGACCAAACAGGCGTTGGGCATGGCGACCACCACCAAGAAGCCCAACATCAATCTCTGGTAGCCCTAGGGCAGATTCTTCGGCAGCAACGAGGATATCGCATGATGCCGCTACAGCGAGCCCTGCCCCAAGTGCCGCGCCGTTCAGGGCTCCCACTACGGGTTTGGTGCACTCGCGGATCGAATGATAGCTTTCTCTGGCCCGCCGATTGTGTTGCCATTTCTCGCCGGGATCACCCATGTTGCCACGCGCCTTGATATCTGCACCGGCTGAGAAAATTTTTCCAGCTCCGGTCAGAACCACGCTACGAACATCCGCACGGTCACTCAGCGTATCCATCACGTATGCCATCTCGACGTTGAATTGCGCATTTTGGGCGTTGACCGGTGGTGCATCCATCGTAACCAACGCAACGTGATCACTGACATCAATGCGAATAAGCTCTAGGTCCATGTTGCGTCTCCCAATATTCCGGTCGTGATTGATGATCGTTGGCTGGATGTTGCATGCCTAATTCTGACTTGGCAAACTTGCATCTGATGATTTTGACAGTTGTGTTGGCAGCCACTCGGTCTGATGATGGCTGTAGTCAACGGGGAAACAATGACCGACAGTGATACTTTGCGGCTGCTGCAGGACGCAGCAACTTCTTTCGCGAGCTTTGATGCAAAGCGCGTACGGAGCTGGCGCAAGAACGATCCCTGCTTTGATCGCAAGTTGTGGACAGAGATGGCTGAGCAAGGCTGGTTCGGCATTCTTGCAGACGAAGAGGCTGGCGGCATGGGACTGGGGCTTGATGCAGCTGCTGTTGTCGCGCGGGCACTCGGACGGGCTGCAGCACCCGAACCGTTTGTTGCTGCTGGCGTCGTGGCGCCTCAACTACTCGCGAAGTGCTATTCAAGTCCTGTGCGAGATGCTGCCCTGCAGAACATCATCGCGGGTAAGACAGTCGCGACTGTTGCCTGGCAAAATCCGTCAGGCAGCCCTCAAGCGGAGGACACAGATATTGCTGTGCAGGATCAAGGCTCCTCGGCTTTACTGTCCGGTGAAGCACGCTTCGTCCCTGTAGCAGCAGCAGACGCGTTTATTATTGCCTCTAAATATGAAGAAGGTATCGGTCTGTGGTGGTTGCCGGCTAACGCCCCGGGATTGACTGTTCAGGCGGAAGAGCAGGCAGACGGCAGTCGAACGGCCTGGTTGCGACTGTCGAATGTTGCCCTTGATTGGGACCAACGGCTTACTAAGCCAGGCAGCGGGGCATCGCTACTCGAAGAGGCGCGCGACATCGGCACAGTTGCCAATTCAGCCGAGCTGATGGGGCTCATCGAACGGTCACTTGAGATCACTTTGGATTACCTCAAGGTCCGCAAACAGTTCGGGCAGGCGATTGGTAGTTTTCAGGTTCTGCAGCACCGAGCGGTGGATCTGTGGATGCAGAAAGAAGTCGCCAATCATGCCACGGCGGCGGCGATCAGCGCGATCGACTCAAGCGGCATCAGCGCGGCAGCGCGGGCAATTTCTGCATCCAGTGCCAAGGCTCGTGTCAGTGAAGTTGCGCTAAAAATGGCCAACGAGACTGTTCAGTTGCATGGCGCGATCGGCTTCACTGACGAATACGACTTAGGACTTTACGTGAACCGTATACTGTCCACCGTGCCGTATCTCGGCAATGCCGGTGACCACCGCAAGAGATACGGGGTTTTGAAACAGAAATGGGGAGCGGCCGCATGACCTTCGGAGTTCAGCAGGAGCAAGATTGGAACGCGCTTGATGACGACGAGTTCCGCGGCATCATCAGTACCGATTTTCGCGAGAATTATCCGGATGACCTGCGCTTTCCGCCGTACCGTTTGCGATGGAGCGAATTGCGTGATTGGTACCTTCGCATGTCTGGCAAGGGTTGGCTTGCACCTAACTGGCCGGCCGAGTTCGGTGGCATGGGTTTGGAGCCACGCAAAGCTCTAATCTTTCACGAGGAGGTTGAACGGGCAGGGATTGCACGGTTCCAGGACCATGGCGTTCTGATGGTTGGACCAGTTCTGATAAAGTGGGGTACGGACGAACAGCGCCGGCGTTACCTGCCAAAAATCCTAAGTTGCAAACATATCTGGTGCCAGGGCTATTCAGAGCCGGGCTCTGGTTCCGATCTGGCAAGCTTGCAGACCAAAGCTGTTCGAGACGGCGATGAGTTTGTGATTAATGGTCAGAAGATCTGGACCACTATGGCACATGATGCTGACCATATCTTTGTGCTCGCACGAACCGACTTTGAAGCCAAAAAGCAGGAAGGAATCAGCTTTCTGCTCGTCGACATGGACCAACCGGGTATCACCGTCCGACCCATTCCGGACATTTCGGGGCAGGCGGAATTCTGCGAGGTCTTTTTCGATGATGTCCGCACGCCGGCCGACAATCTGATCGGCGAGTTGAACAAAGGCTGGACCGTCGCAAAGTCTCTGTTGGGTTTTGAGCGCATTCATATTGGCAGTCCAAAGCTGCCGGAATACGCAATGGAGATCTTGGAAGCGGTTGCGAGTGCGCGTGGTGTGCTTGATGATCCGGTCTTCCGCGACAAGTATGTGCGCTTGCAGCTCGATGTGGAGCATCTTGCCCATTCCTATGAGCATTACGCCGGCATTGTCGCCCGTCGCGAAACACTCGGCCCTGATGTTTCAATGCTAAAAGTTTTAGCAACAGAAACGTTCTCCAAGATCGCAGATCTCGTTGTTGAAACTGCGGGACCTCTGGGCGGCATGAAGGGCGATACGCGTATTGGAAACATTGATGTCAACGTGTTGGCACCCTTTTACAAAGCGCGTCCAGCACCCATTTATGGTGGGTCAAACGAGATCCAGCGCAACATTCTTGCAAAGCAAGTCCTTGATTTGCCGATGCGCTGATTAGAATGAGTAAACCGTAAATTTATGCTGATCCGGATGGCTGCCTGTGACATACAGCAATGCTTGCCGCCTTGCGGATCATGCTAAAATACGTGGTGCGATTTTCGCGTTAATGAGTCATCTACAAGCCCACGCCTCGCGTTCTCAACTTTGCAACCGCAAGACGGTGCAAACAAAATCATGAGATTACGCAGAGAGGAGAGTATCGTGCGCTTGTCATTCATTTCAGCTGCAGTGCTTGCAGCAAGCTTGTTCGCTGCCCCAGCCAATGCATCTAACATCGTTGACGCGGCTTCGAAGGCTGGAACGTTGAACACACTCTTGGCAGCTGCAAAGGCAGCCGGATTGGCCAACGCGCTTGCAACTGGCAACAATCTGACAGTTTTTGCTCCTACGGACGAGGCGTTCGCGAAGCTTCCTGCGGGCACGGTTGAATCCCTGCTGAAGCCAGAAAACAAATCAAAACTCGCAGCAATCCTTTCCTACCACGTCCTGCCGCGAAAACTGTCCTCCAACCAATTGCCCCACAAGGCGATCCATGTTCGCACCATCAAGAGTGGCGGCGACCGCTTATTGCGTGTCCGCAAGTCGCGCAGTGGTGTAACCGTAGACAAGGCCAACGTTGTTAAGGCGGACATTCGCACCAGCAATGGCATCATTCACGTCATCGACAAAGTCATGCTTCCATCAAGCTAAGGCTGACAGGATGGGCGTCTGATTTAGTGCAGACGCGAAATGACGGGGCGGCAGCAATGCTGCCCCTTTTGTTTTTTCGCATTTGGTGCTGAAATGAGGCGAGAGGGAATGCCCATCCAGATATCGGATGCGATTGGAGCAGTCATGACGGAGCGCTTGCAACAACTGCAGGATTTTATTGATGCGACCGAAGCGGCGGCGAAAGCGCGAGGTCCGACATTACCCATAGTAACGCCACTGGCGGACAAGATATTTTCAGCACTTTCAGATCTACATGACCACGATCCAGATCACGCCCCGCAACGTCAGCCCGTTTGTGAGCATTTAGAGAACGCTTACAGTCAGGCCAGTGGAGCACCTGACCCGGTCCCTGAGATGGCAAAGGCATTCGCTGCTCTTGAACCATATCTCAACTGGTCCCCCAAACCGGGAACAGAGAATGAGCCGAACGGCTTTTTCCAAAATCACGCCAATGCATCAATTGTAGGAGTGGGCGGACTGGAAGTGCGCGACGATGTCCGTATCGGCACCAGTCTGGTCGCGCCGCATCAATACTACCCGCGCCACAATCATCCGCCTGAAGAGTTTTATATCGTGCTCTCACCCGGAGCCTGGATGCACGAGGACGGTCCGTTTCAAGAGTTGCAAGCCGGCGATCTATTCCACAACACCCCCTATGTTTGGCATGCGATGCAGGCCGGAGAGACGCCGCTGCTCGCGGTCTGGTGTCTCTGGACCAAGGATGCTTAGAAGACCACGCCAACCATATTTACCGAGCCGCTGCCAGCCGTTTGAGCGTGCTGGCTGATTACCGTACTTCCCATCCGGTATTTTTTAACGCCATGTTACCGGAGTTATAAATTGATCTATCCGAATGGAGCGAGAATAACCACCGCCGGATTTCTGATTGGTATCGCGATACTCTTGTCCAGCTGCCTGTTCGGCCCCGGGGGTCAGTCTGTACAAACCTTCAAAGGTGCTCGCTGGGTCTCGACCATGGCATTCAGTGCCGACGGAGAACAGCTAATTGCGTTCGACCAGAAAAGTAGTGCCCTGGCAGCGTGGCCTGTTCGCTCAGACGCAAGACAGATCGTGCCAAAGCTGTTTAAGGGAAAAGTTGGTTCGCCCCGATTTTTGGCTATATCACCCGATGAGAGTGCAGTTGTTGCTGTAAGTGAGAAAGAGGTTTCGCGCTGGAACATCGAAGACCGCGAACTGATCTCCACCATCAAATTGGTAACCAAGCTGGAAAGTGTCAAATCAGTAGCGTCCACGCCAGACGGTCTAACAGTTTTGCTGGGGACGACCAAAGTCCTTGCAAGAACCAAAGACTTTGCGGTTCGCTATGGTCGTGTTGAAGTGCTGGATGGCAGAAGTGGAGTCAGCCAGCACGTGTTCAAACCATCTTGGAGTAGCGAACCCAAGTTGGCGGTTTCTCCTGATGGTCGCTTGGCAGTCGTAGGGGCCAATGAGCCGTTGCGGTGAGATGTTTGCCGTTGCGGGTTATCAAGATATTGTTGTGCGTGACGCCAGAACGGGCAAGGACATCATCAGCCTCAGTCAATACGACAAACTCACAAAATACGTCACAGCAATGGCCTTCTCGACTGACAATCGCTGGTTGGCGTCTGCTGGCAGCGGTGGTGTCATTCAGATCTGGGATGTTGAGGAAGACAAGCTTGTAAAGACACTGGTCGGGCACGAAGAAAATGTTACGGTACTGGCTTTCTCTTCAACCGTTGGCGTTCTGGCATCGGCCAGCTATGACCGAACAATCAAAATATGGGAAGTTGCCGAGTAACACGCATTTCGGATCTAATTCTGATTGGGGCTTTGGTTCAGAGAATCTTATGCCACGACTTCAATTCTGCTGTATGCGATAAGCTACTGTAGAGAGCGTAGCGCACCAAGGCTGGTAAAATAGAATGAGTGATGAGCCTGACAAAGAATATCTCAAAAAGCTTGCAGAAGTTGATGACCAAGTGAGAGAGCGCCTTGACCAACAGTTCGGACAGCTTCGTCTCATAGCAATAATTGGCACCGTTATTGTCGTTTTGTTTCTCGTCGGCCGCAGAATATTTGACGGTTGAGGGCGTGCAGTCGGCCAAAAATTTAGCCAATGTATTTCGCAGTAGTTGCATCCCATTTCGCACCAAGAAAGCCGCTGGTTGACGGGGGGCAACCAGCGGCGTTGGGTCGGGAGGGATGTCCCAGGTATTGACCCGGGATTAAGCTGAAATCATCTCGGGGGCAGACGTTCCAGCTCATTTAGCCAGCTCATTTAGATCGAGAGGGCGTATCCGTAGGGGTGGGGAGGGAGACGGGAGCTCGCACCTGCCGATCTGCAGTCGACGTTACATGGAGAGGGTCCTTCTGGCTCGGAACCATGGCTGCCTTAAACATCGTCATGTGGTTCAGCATGTTTTCTCCTTTCTTCAGCCCTGCGAAGGGTATGTCGTTCCTTCAGCTGACAAGGTTCAATCTAGAGGACATGTTTTGTTCAAGCTGTTCCCTGGGTAACAGGTGATATTTTTTCTGAATCCGTGGCGAAATGGGCGCGATCGCCCGCTCATTTGTAATCCCGCCTACGTAAAAATCTATTAAGCGCAGACGCTTACTGCCTCACGTCTCGCTATTGTCTTTTTCATACTCGTAGTGAAAGTCACAATGCGTAGCGCCACCCATGATCGTTTGCGTACGGGTAAGTTTCAGGCGCTTGTCATATCCCTCACAGAAAGTGCCGTCGCGTTGACAGGATAAGAGATGGCCAATCTCGCCAAGGCCCATGTCCCGATACATTTCAGAATAGCGACAACGCACAACATCAAACTTGTAGGTATCATCCGTGTGCTCATGAACTTTGATCTCCAGCGCGCCGCTGGCTGTCCACTGCGATTGGCGATCAACGAACGTCTGCATGGATGTTTGGCCGCCGACATCTGCAGCCATACCTTCGGCTTGCTCAATTGAGGAGGCACGCACCGCGTTGGCGATCGTCTCTTCAGCGACCGCCTTGCCGTGGCTTGCAGAAAGCGTGTTATACACATGCTTGAGTATTTGCGCTTCTATGCGACGGCGCTCGAGCATTGGAAGTAAGTTGGCATCAGTATCAGACATCTTCGGTGGTCCCCGTATTGCGCATTGTTGTGAACGGTAGTTTACATCTTTTTGCCAGCGAGCCAGCCGCCGTCAATCGGCACCGTGACACCGGTCATGAAGCTCGCGTCTTCTGAGGCAAGGAAAAGAATAACCCGTGCAATCTCGCGCGCCTCGCCCCAACGGTTCATCGCGTGGATCGACTTGACGGTATCAGCCATATCGGGGTTCTGGAAGTAGCGTTCGGTTAGGGCCGTACGTGTCACGCCAGGACCGACGGCATTAACCCGAATACCGCTTTCGCCAAGCTCCAATCCCATCTCCTTGGTCAAGCCGACGACAGCATGTTTGGAAGCGGTATAGGCCGGCCTGTTCGGTGCAGCGGTCAACCCCAGTGTCGATGCCAAATTAACGATCGATCCGGAAGTGCCTTCACTTGTCAGTTTTCTCACGAACGCTTGCGAGCAAAGAAACACACCGGTGAGATTGACATTGATCACCCGGCACCATTCTTCGTACGGCAAGTCAACGACGGGCTCGATTTCGCGAACACCAGCACTGTTAATCAGCACATCCATACGGCTCATGCGCTCGGCAGCAGCTGCGAAAACAGTCTTAACGGCCTTAGGGTCAGTGGTGTCGAGAGTGAAGGCATGGGCTCGTCCACCACGTTTTTCGATTTCTTCGACCGTGCGTCCCGCAGTATCGCTGTCGATATCCGTGCAGGCAACGACAGCACCTTCCTGGGCAAACTCAATCGCAGTTTCGCGGCCAATGCCGCTTCCGGCACCTGTGATGATGACGCCCTGGTCTTGAAATCTCATCGCTGTTTCCCCCGATGTTCGTACCGTCGCTGATTGCAGTGATTGGAACACACGAGCGCAGCACACAGCAACTCTCTCGCTGATCCAGCTTCGGATAGTTGCCGTCATCCGCTGTTGCCGACCCGCGATCACACCTAGAGTTTCTAAAGATATTGCAGGTCGCAGGAGGCAGACATGGCTGGCATGCTTGAGGGAAAGACAGCTTTGGTCACGGGTGGAGGACGCGGCATTGGCCGCGCCGCAGCTGTGCTCTTTGCCAATGAAGGCGCCAGTGTTGCCGTATCCGACTTATCAGTCGAGAACGCGGAGGAAACCGTCGCACAGATAAATGCGGATTCCGGCCAGGCGATTTCCGTTCCGGGTGATGTCACAGTAGCTGGCGATGTTGAAAACATGGTGCAATCCACCATCAACGCTTTTGGCGCACTGAACTGTGCCTTTAACAACGCCGGTATCGCCCCTTACCAGGTTGAAGCTGCGGGTCAGAATACAGCTGAATGGTCGGAAGAGTCCTTTGATCGGATGATAGCGGTGAACCTCAAAGGCGTGTGGCTCTGCATGCGCGCTGAGATCAAGCACATGGAGGCGAATGGCGGCGGCGCGATCGTCAATACAGCATCCGTCGCTGGTCTCATCGGTATACGGACATCTTCAGCCTACACAGCTGCCAAGCACGGCGTTGTCGGGCTGACCAAGACCGCAGCCATAGAATACGCCAAGCAGAATATTCGAGTGAATTCTGTCTGTCCCGGCTACATCGAAACGGACATGACCAAAACCGCAATGGAATTGCGCGGTGACGAAATTTTGAAGCTGGTGCCCTACCGGCGAATGGGCGTTCCGTCCGAAATCGCCGAAATGGTGTGTTGGTTATGCTCGGACCGCGCATCGTACGCGTCGGGCGGCAACTACAACGTCGATGGCGGATACGTGGCGCAATAGGATAATTCAGCCAGCCGGACTATAGAGGCTAGCGGTCAGATTAAGGGAGACAACGATGTCAGACAACGGGCGACATGAAAAGGGTATGGCTTTGCGCGCAGAGCTGCTGGGCCCGAAGTTCGTCGAGCGGATGAACCAGAACACCTACCAGGATCCGATCATGCAGAAGTTCCGCGATGTCGCGGCGGAAAGCGTATTCGGATCGCTTTGGACACGGGAAGGTTTGGATCTCAAAACGCGAACGCTCGTGTGTGTGATTTCAGATGCGGCAACAGGCAGAGAACCGGAGCTTGCATTGCACTTACGTATGGCGCGGCGGCAGGGCTGGTCGGAAGAAGAACTATCAGAAGCCCTGCTACACTTAACTGGCTATGTCGGTGCCCCACTGGTTCGCGAAGCTATGCTGACCGCCAGCAAAGTCTTCAAGGACATCAACGAGAACGGAATGGATTAGAGGCTGATCTTTCGCGTGATTTCTAAAGCGCGAATTAAGCGGTCGGGCCTTGCCAATCTCTAAAACGGCACGCCGACTTTGACGCTGCCGCCATAGGCGTTGAAGCCGTCGGCGCCGATGCCGTCGTAGAAGCCTTCGCCGGTGATCGCCACGCCTTGAGGCAGTCGGATCGACAGGCCTGCCTCGGTGCGGGCGCGGAATTCATCGCTGCCGGTGACCGCGAAGCCGGTGTCAATGTCGACCTGGTCGGTGCGCTTGAAATCCCAGATGCCCTGGATCGCAATGAACGGTGCGATGGTGGTGCCGTCGGGGCGCGTGAACGAGGTCGAGACCTTCGGCCCGAACGTCAGGCGGCCGAGCTTGACGGTTTGCTCGCCGATCGCATAGCCGTTGCTGTCGGTGTAGGCTTTCTGCTGTTCCTCGAAGTAGATGACACCGATGTGCGGCGCAACGTG